>JBAXSA010000414.1:0-2801 GCA_037130945.1 Pseudomonadota bacterium
GGGCCAAATGTAGCGAGGGCCAGCATGGTGACAGTTGCGTGGGTGGCGTTACTAAGATGACATGGGATGATGCCATGAAAGCCGCCAAGAACTTTCGTCTAGGTGGATACAGCGATTGGCGTCTTCCCAATCAAAAGGAGCTGAAATCACTGGTGGATAAAAGCCGTTCTAACCCCAGTATTAATGTCGGCTACTTTCCAAATGCCCCTTGCTTTCGTTTCTGGTCTTCGTCCCCGGATGCCTTCAATTCGAGCTGCGCGTGCCTCGTCGACTTCAGCGGTGGCGGTGTCGGCGGCAGCTACCGTAACGTTGGCTACGCCGTTCGGCTCGTGCGTTGCGGAAAGTGAATTTGGATTTTTGTTTTTTCAGGCAGTTGGTGTTTTAGAAGAGTATCAAATGTTGAAAACGCTCACTATTGATGAAGTCATCGAAATGGTGAAAAAAACACCCGAGCAAGATACTTTCGATTGGAAGTCAGATTTTGTCATCCCTAACGATCCCGATAAGCAAGGAGAATTCATCAAAGATCTCACTGCCATTGCAAATGCCTGCTACTCATCCTATGGGTATATCGTCTATGGGATCCACCCCCTCAAACCTGATCCTATCATCGGAATCACGCAGTTTTACGACGACTCAAAACTTCAGCAGTTCGCACAGGGCAAGATCGAACCACTTCCTGAGTTTCTGTACTACGAAATATCCGCTGGTTTAAAAGTTGTTGGAGTGCTTCAGGTTAAACCCACTCGACGCAGGCCTCACATTATTTCCGTTGATCTTGGAAAAGTTCGGAAAGGTCAGATTGTCATTCGACGTGGATCTTCCACAGATGGCGTCACAATGAAAGATCTCTATGAGTTCTTCTACGGACAGACTAGCGACCATTTTTCAAATGTTGTTCAACAGATGCGTGCTCACACACAGCAGCAACTCGCAAATATCAAACTTATACAAGAGCTTCGGGAACAACAAAATAGTTGTCTTCAACACATGGAGATAATTTCTGGAATACCAAGAGGTTCCATCGGAGCTAAGTGGTAGCCCGCATAGAATGCGCTGAGACTACCAAAGCGCATCGCCAATAGAAATACGGAACTCACCAAGCCGATTCACCATGCCGTGTCCGTATTGACAAAAAAGGAGAATTGACCATGACCCTGGCTGAAGACATCTATCAACACAGTCTGCGACTGCCCGAATCCGCCGCACGGGAAGCGCTCGATTTCATCGATTTTTTGGAACAACGTTACGCTAAAGCCGACCACGATGACCCCCAGTCCGTGGTAATCACACCCAAACAGCAGGATGCGCTGGCCCATATTGCCAGTGTGCGCATTCACTGGGGCGGCAAGCCCATCCCTGACCGGAACGCGCTCTACGACGCATCGCGGGGTTGATATGCGAGTATTTCTCGATAGCAACATCGTACTCTACGCACTAGGGGACGACGAGTCGAAAAGCGGTCGCGCCAACGCATTGCTGGCCACCCGTCCGCATATTTCCATCCAGGTCATCAACGAATGCAGCCATGTACTGCGCCGCAAGTTGCTATGGCCTCCCGCGAAAGTCGCCGAAGAGTTGTCGGTCGTTATCGGTTTAGTGCGACTGGAGAACATCAGCATAGTGCAGATCCGTTCGGCATGGGTGCTGGCCGGGCGCTATGGTTTCGGCCACTATGACAGCCTCATCATTGCTTCAGCACTAGCCGCCGGCTGCGCCACGCTCTACACCGAGGACATGCAGCATGGACAGGTTATCGAGGGCCAAATGACCCTGGTCAACCCATTTCTGGCTACCGCCATGCCGCATGAGTAACACTGGTTCGGTTGGGAATTGGCTGTGAGTGGCGAGAATCCCTACAAAATTGCTCCGTTGTGAGGCTGCCATGTATTGGGATGTCAAGACTGTCAGGCCCTTATCCAATTACCTGATCTATGTGGAAATAGAGGATGGACGCAAGGGTATATTCGATCTAAAACCTTATCTCGACATAGGTGTCTTTCGTGAACTTAGAAATGTTCATTATTTCAACCAGGTGGGAATCTTGTTTGGTGCGGTAACCTGGCCTAATGAACAGGACATTGCCCCCGAAACCCTACTTTCCGAAATGCAGCCCGTATTGACAAAAAGGGAGAATAGACCATGACACTTGCCGATGTCATATACCGCGAGAGCCTTGACCTGCCAACCGAAAGGGCGCAGGAGGTGATTGATTTTATTGGTTTTATTAAGAGCCGTTACAGCGGTACGAAACCCGTCATGTCTCCGATGCACGCCACTAAGAGTTGGGAATCTCGTGTATTCGCCGTCGCGGGAACGCTGGGTGACGATTTTCCAGACGATATTGATGATACCGACCTCGGACAAGATGCGCCCAGAGAACCGCTCGAATGAGCCGCTACTTGTTGGACAGCAATGTTTGTATTGCTTGGCTAAAAAATCACTAGGTTATCGTGCAGCGCATCATCTCGACGGGCGAAAATCGGATCTGTCTCTGCGCTCCGGTGAAGGCAGAGTTATGGTACGGCGCGTGTAAAAGCCAACGTATTGCTGAAAATCAAGCCAGCTTGATCCGGCTTTTTGACGATTTTCCCAGCCTGCCGTTTGATGATGAAGCCGCCTTGCGCCTCGGCGACATCCGTGCCCAATTGGCCAGACGAGGCACGCCGATCGGCCCGTATGATTTGCAAATTGCCGCCATCGCTGTTGCTCATGGGCTGACCGTTGTCACCCACAACACCCGCGAGTTTTCTCGTGTGCCGGGGCTCATGTTGGAAGATTGGCTGTGATCGGGGATGTGA
>JBAXSA010000415.1:0-2801 GCA_037130945.1 Pseudomonadota bacterium
CGATGATCTGGGGGACGGTCTGATCCTGGAAGATCCGGGAATCGGCGGTACGAGTCAGGAACCAAAGCCAGGGCACCAGCTCGGCACCATAACGCCAAAATCCCTCACGCTGACCGTGACGGGTAAATCGGCTGATGTAGCCCGACAGATAACGCTCTTGTCCACCCGGCAGGTTGATGGTCAGGGCCGCACGCTGGCCGAGCAGCTTTTTGTAGTCGATGTCAGGCTTCTCGGACAACAACTCCAGCGAAAACCGAAAGAGGCGGGAGAGGTGTTCCTCTCCCTGGACACGTTCAAGCAGCAAGTCATCCTTGCCCAGTGGCGTGGTGAGCCGGATCAGGCGGGTATCCTGGGTGACGGGCATGGGGTTTTCCTGAGCTTGAGGGATTAGGCGTTATGTCAGTCAATTCTGTAGGTGAATTGGCCATCCTCTCCCACACCCACCGCCACCTCCGCGATGCCCTTGCCCTCGGCCAGTCGAGCGAGTACCGCCTCGGAAATCTCGGGGAGCAGCGTTCCCGACAGGATGGTATCGACGTTGCGGGCACCGCTGTCCACCTCCGTACACCGGCTGGTCACGGCGGCGACGAGGGCTGGATCGTAGGTGAAGGTGGCTCCGTGGTTGGCAGCGATGCGTCGGCCAATCTTGGCCAACTTGAGGATGACAATGCGCTGCATAATCTCGTCACGGATCGGATAATAGGGAATGACCTTGAGACGCCCTAGGAAAGCGGGTTTGAACCAGCGTTGCAGTACCGGCCGCAGAGCCTCGTGAAGGGTGTCGGGTTCGGGAAGGTTGGCGGGATCTTCACAGGCGTGCATGACAACCTCGGTTCCGGCGTTGGAGGTCAGAATCATCACGGTATTTTTGAAGTCGATCTCGCGCCCTTCGGCATCGTCGAGTACCCCCTTGTCGAAGACCTGGAAGAAGAGTTCCATGACATCGGGGTGGGCTTTTTCTACCTCGTCGAGCAACACCACGGAATAGGGTTTGCGGCGCACGGCCTCGGTTAGCACCCCACCCTCGCCGTAACCCACATAACCGGGCGGAGAGCCCTTAAGACCGGAAACCGTATGGGCTTCCTGGTACTCGGACATATTGATGGTGATCAGATTCCGCTCGCCACCATACAGAATATCGGCCAGGGCCAGCGCAGTCTCGGTCTTGCCGACCCCGCTCGGGCCCACCAGTAAAAACACCCCGACGGGTTTACTGGGATCTTCGAGACCCGCACGGGCCGTGCGGATTCGCTGGGCGACAGCCTCCAGGGCGTGAGACTGCCCCACCACCCGCTCCTCCAGCAACCCGCGCAAGGCCAGCACGGAGTGGATTTCGTCCTTGAGCATCTTGCCCACGGGGATGCCTGTCCAGCCAGAAAGAACCGCCGCTACGGTGTCGCCATCCACGCAGACCTGGACGAGCGGATCGCCTTTTTGTAGTGTTTCCAGCTCAAGATTCGCGGCGCGGATCTCGGTGCGTACTGTGTCACGGTCGGCTTCGCGCAGGGGGGGCGTGGCACCATCCGCGTTTTCAAGGCGGGCGCGTTGCTCATTGATGCGTTTCACGAGATCGAGTTCTTGCCGCCAGCGCTCCTCAAGGGCGGCCAACTGTTCCCGCACCGTCACCTGTTCGGTCTCAATCGCGGCCAGACGGGCGGTGTGGTCGGTGCCGCTCGCGGCCTCGCGGGTTAGCACCCGATGGGCGGTGGCCAGGCTGTCGATAGTACGATGCGCGTCCTCGAGAGCCGCCGGGGTGGCGCTCTGGCCGATGGCGACGCGGGCGCAGGCGGTATCAAGCACACTCACCGCCTTGTCCGGGAGCTGTCGGCCCGATAGATAGCGGTGTGATAGGCGTACCGCTTCGGTAACCGCCGCGTCGAGGATGCGAACCTTATGGTGATTCTCCATGGTCTCGGTGAGCCCACGCAGCATGATGACCGCCTGGGTCTCGGTGGGTTCCTCGATCTTGACCACCTGAAAACGGCGGGCCAGGGCCGCATCTTTTTCAAAATATTTCTTGTATTCGGACCAGGTGGTGGCGGCGATGGTTCGCAATTCGCCCCGGGCCAGGGCGGGTTTTAGAAGATTGGCGGCGTCGCCCTGGCCCGCCGCACCGCCCGCACCGATCAGGGTATGGGCCTCGTCGATAAACAGGATGATGGGTTGCGGACTGGCCTTGACCTCTTCGATGACGGCCTTGAGCCGGTTTTCAAACTCGCCCTTGATGCTGGCCCCGGCCTGTAGCAATCCGAGATCCAGGATGCGCAGCGCCACCTGGCGAAGGGGGGGCGGCACATCGCCCTCGGCGATGCGCCGTGCAAAACCCTCGACCACCGCAGTCTTGCCCACCCCGGCCTCGCCGGTGAGGATGGGGTTATTCTGGCGACGCCGCATCAGGACATCGACCATCTGCCGAACCTCGGCGTCCCGCCCCAGTACAGGGTCGATATGGCCGGCGCGGGCGCGGGCGGTCAGGTCAATGGTGTATTGATCCAGGGCCACGGTCTTGGCCACCGCGCCGCCGGGACGAGCCGTGGTGGTTCCCGCTGTGGCACCGGCCTCGCCGACCGGCGCCTCTTCCTCGCTGCTTCCCGCTGTGATTTCTGGCAGACGTGCCTTGAGGGTTTCCACCGAGATTTTGGCGAACTCACGCGAGGATTCCTTGATCAGACGGCTCACCTCGGAATCGGAGAGTAGAGCCAGAACCAGGTGGCCACTGCGCACCTGGGGAAGGTTAAAATCCAGAGAGGCGTGCAGCCAAGCCAGCTCCAACAGTTTGGGGATGCGTGGTGAGAGTACCG
>JBAXSA010000416.1:0-2794 GCA_037130945.1 Pseudomonadota bacterium
AAGCTCCCACTGTGGTAGCATCACCTCGGCCTTGCGCGACTTTACGCTGGTGGCCATCAAAACTATATCTTCACCTTCGCTTTCCTCAAGTCCCCGCAATCCGTTCGAGATAGCGGGCGCGGTACAGCAGGCGCGGCACACCGCCATCCTGAAAACCGTGGCGAGTGTGCAGCACATTGTTGGCCAACAACCCCCAGCCGGCCTCCAGCCGACCCCTAAAATGCCAGGGGGTGGGGCTGTCGAGAATCGCTTCGAGGGCCGCCACTGCGGCGCGCATCGTCACGTCATCCCGCCATAGGATGTTGCGCTGGCGCCGGGTATATCGCATGTGAAGCCGTCCGTCACACCCTACCGAAAACACCGGGCCGGTCTCGGCACCACGCAATGTCTCGCCATTGGATTGATTGGGCGGAATCGTCATGGCCTCGGGGTGCATCAGGGCGCGAATATGCTCGGGGTTTTGGTCACGCAATAGCAGGTAGAGAATCTCATGATCGAGCAGATCGTTTTCCCCGCCGCTAGCCGCTGGCTGGACAGAGTGCAGCAGGAGCGCCCGGATCTGACGATCCGGCGAATTGTAGTAACCGTCTGTATGCCAGGCAATGGCGCGGTTGGTGTAGGGAATATAGATTCGATGGTAATCGCCAGTCTGGACGGTGAGGCTGGTGACGGCGTCGTCGTCGGTACCGCGATTGTGGTCGAGCTGGATCAGACCGAATTGCGCGCCAAATTCCCGCAGACAATGCTTGCTAGAGGCTGATTCACCCTGGGTGACATAGAGCGCCCAGTTGCCGCGCCGGCAGCGATCCCGTAACGCAGCCTGTTCGGCGGGGCTCGGATGACACAGATCCCGCACCACCACCGGATCTGCTGGCGGGGCTGGTGTTTCTGTCAACTTGGTGTCACGCCAGCGTTCATAGGCAGACGGATGGTTGAGCTCGAACGGCGAGTCTTGCATGCTTTTTATCCTACTTGATCCAGTACCCGGCACCGGAATCCGACGCCCAAATCATGGGCCAACCGCTCACAGGCGGGGATATCGACCCCTGGTAGGCCATTGATCGCTGTGGCGGTAACCTCTGGCACGAAGTGTGGTGCCCGGCGCAAAAATGCCAGCATCGCCTCAAAAGAACCCCGCAACTGTGGCGCGCAGTGGCGGTCATAGGTCTCGGCATCCTGGGCGTTGAGAGACACCGACAGGGCATCCACGCAACCCTGCATGGCCGGCAAAGCCCGATTCTTGTGAACCCGATCACCCAGTCCGTCGGTATTGACCCGTACCCGCCCGCCCAGAGCCTTGATGTGGTGGGCCACCACGACCAGCACATCGAGCCGCAGGGTGGGTTCGCCGTAACCGCAAAAGACCACTTCCCGGTAAGCTGCGGGATCATCGAGGGCCGCAAGAATCTCCGCCAGGGCCGGCCGGTGGTCGAGGGTCAGGTCATACCCCTGGACGACCCGGGAGCCATTGTGTTTGGGGCAAAACCGGCAACGCAGGGTGCAGCGGTCGGTGAGGTTGATGTAGAGGTTGTCGCCAATGCAATAGACAATTTGCGGGTTCGAGGCGGGCAGGGTGAGGGTCATTTATTGGGCCACTGTGCTGCCAGCACCAAATAACTCACCCGCCTTCAAGACCAAAAGACGGAATTGATTAAAACCCGCCTGGCCAATATGCGGTTTTTCGCCGGCACCGGAGTCGCCATAAAACACTCCGATGGGCTTGCCCTTGACCACGACCGAGCCGACCAGAAAACCATGGGTGCTGATGATGCCGGTGAGACTGGAGGGGATCAGGGGCCGGAATTTGGATTCGTTGGCTTCGTTGATGAAGATGACCTGGGGCTTGGCGAGGAGTGCCGAAAACAGGTTATGGCCGCGAATATCGACCTCGAAACGGCGGATCGGGCTGTGTTCGCCTTGCTCGATAACGTAGCGCGCTTTGAGATGCACCCGATCAGCGCTCATCAGGGCGAAAACCACCCGCTGCAGACCCACCTGGTCGCGCATTTCGTGCATCAGTCGGCTGAGGCGTTCCTGAAGCAGGGCGGCGGGGTTGATTGGGGCGGGCATGGGATCGAGGGATACTTCCTCGGACGGTTCCGGGGTGGATTGTTTTTTTTGGGCGGTCACCCTGGGTGCCGATGCCGATGCCGATGTCGGCGTCCAGCCGCGCCGTGTCCGGACTCTCTGGGTGTCCGGCGGCCACAACAACCATTCGGCATTGTTGGGTAGGCCCCATCGATGGAGAACCTGTGCGGTTTCGGCGGTGGTGCGTCCCACCAGACTGCGCATCCATTCCAGGGGGGCACCGCAATAGTCGGCGGCCAACGCGAGGCATCCCTCGGTTTCCTCAGATTGCCAATCCTGCCAGCTAGCCCGGGACAATGCACATGCCAGCATCACCACCTCGACATGAGGCTGGCGCAGGTTTTCCACCGTATCCAATGCCCGCAAGGTGGCCTCGGGTAGTCCCCAGACCCCACCCAGGGCCCGGCTCACGTCGTCGAGACGTACCCCCAACTGTTGATGGGAGGCCCCGCAGCGTTCCTCGCCCTTCAGTAACCGGCTATCGAGCTGAATCATCGTCTGAGGGGCGCGCACCCACAGGGCCATTTCCGCCACCTCCCATAAACAGGCGGCGATTTCCAGGGGGTCGAAGCTGTTGTATTGACGAAGGGTTGCCCAGGGCCGGACGTGAAATACGCCTAGCATCGCCCGGGCGAGGCATTCCTGATACCCATGCAGACGCGGATCCTGAAGCATGGTCTCCATGACCGGCAGACCCGACAGGATG
>JBAXSA010000417.1:0-2756 GCA_037130945.1 Pseudomonadota bacterium
GCGCGTTTGGTGGCGGGGGCGTTAATGACATAGCCCGCGAATCCCTTTTTCCTGATTTCGCTGGGTGTAAACGGCGGCTGAAAAGTGCGGCGGGGTCATGTGTGTGACAGGGCGGTTCAATAGTGCGGCATCTTCATTAACAATGAAGCATGTATCGCAATATGGACGACTGGAGCGACATTCGTAAAAAAGTAATCACTGGTGGCGTCAGCAAGCGGGAGATTCTGCGGACCACGAAGCTGCACTGGAAGACGCTGGAGAAGATTCTAACCCACAGCGAGCCGCCGGGCTACCGGCAACAAAAGGCGCGACCCAAGAAGAAGATTGGGGCTTTCCTTGGGCGGATTGAGCAGATTCTGAAGGATGACCGAGCGATGCCGCGCAAGCAGCGGCACACGGCCAAACGGATTTGGGAACGTCTGCGGGAGGATGGATTTGCGGGGGGCTACACCATCGTCAAGGATGCCGTCCGGGAACTGACCCAGAAGAACCAAGAGGTGTTTGTGCCGTTGCAACATCTCCCGGGCGAGGCGCAGGTGGACTTTGGGCACGCGCTGGCCAAGGTCAATGGCCGGCTGTGCAAGGTGGCGTTCTTCGTGATGACCCTGCCCTATAGCGACGCGACCTTTGTGATGGCCTTCGAGCGCGAATGCACCGAGACGTTCTGGGAAGGTCACGTGCGGGCGTTTGAGTTTTTCGGGGGCGTTGCGAAGCGGATTACCTATGACAACACGAAGGTGGCGGTGAGTAAGATTTTAGGGAAGGCGCGGCGGTTGACGCAGGGCTTCCTCCAGCTCAAAAGCCATTATCTTTTTGACCACCACTTCTGCCGGGTGGCGCGGGGCAACGAGAAGGGCGTGGTGGAAGGTCAGGTGAAGTACACCCGATTGAACTACTTTGTGCCCGTGCCGCAAGTGGGCGACATGGGCGAACTCAACCGCAAGTTGGCCCAAGCCTGCCAAGATGATCTCGCCCGCCATTTACGGGGTCAGACCGGCCCCAAAGCCCAGTTATTGCTCGATGACCAGAAGGCCTTCTTGCCCTTGCCCATCACACCCTTTGAGGCCTGCCGCAAAACCCCGGCCAAAGCCAATTCGTTGTCGCTGGTGCGGTTTGACGGGAACGATTATTCGGTGCCGGTGCGCTGGGCGCATCACGATATCATCGTCAAGGGTTACTGCGACCAAGTGGTGTTGTGCGCTGCTGGCAGCGAGGTAGCCCGGCATGACCGGATCTGGGCTACGGAGCAGGTCTGCTTTGAGCCGCTGCATTATCTAGCGTTACTGGAGACCAAGCCAGGAGCTTTGGATCATGCCCGACCGCTGGCCGGTTGGACGTTGCCGGAGTGCTTCGGGTTGTTGCGCCGCCGGTTGGAGACGGAACGAGACGGCGACGGCACGCGAGAGTATATCAGGGTGTTGCGCCTGCTGGAGCAGCATCCGCTGCCGAAGTTGCGGACGGCGGTGGAAGCCGCCTTGCAAGTGGGTGCCATCACCCGTGATGCCGTGGCTCAGTTCCTTTACCCACCGGAAGACTGGGGCACCACTCTGTTCTCGCTGGACGGGCATCCGCACTTGCGGCATGTCCGCGTGTTCGCTCCCAATCTGGCGGCTTACACGGAACTGGTGGGAGGTGTGGCATGAGCAAAAACCCCACCATGCTCCTGTTGGAGCATCATCTCAAAGCCCTCAAACTGCCAACTTTCCTGCGGGACTATGCCAGCGCCGGTGCGGTCTGCGGTCAGGAACGGGCGGATTATCCGACGTATCTGTTCCGGTTGGCCGAACGGGAGTTGATTGACCGGGAACGCCGCGCCACCGAACGCCGGATCAAGGAAGCCGCCTTTCCAGTATTAAAAACCATCGAGACCTTCGACTTCGCCGCCCAGACCTCCATCAACGAGCCGTTGGTGCGGGAACTCCTGCGGGGCGAATACATCGGCAAACGGGAGAACCTGTTGCTGGTCGGCAATCCTGGGACGGGCAAGACACATCTGGCGACGGCCTTGGGCTTCGCCGCCTGTAGTCAGGGCAAACGGGTGCGCTTCACCACCACCACGGGACTGGTGACCCAGTTGCTGGAACAACGGGAAACGCGAACCTTACAGCGGTTGCACAAACAACTGGAGCGGTTGGATGTTCTCATTTTGGATGAACTGGGTTACGTCCCGTTCTCCAAGACCGGGGCCGAACTGCTCTTCGATGTCGTGAGCCGGGCCTATGAACGCACCAGCTTGATCGTCACCACCAATCTGCCCTTTGAACAATGGACGGAAGTGATGGGCAGTGAACGGTTGACGGGAGCACTCCTGGATCGCCTGACCCACCGGGTTCAAATCCTGGAAGCCAACGGTGAGAGCTACCGGCTGACGGATGCCAAACGCCGACTGAAACGGAAGTAAGTCCAACGAACCTTTGACCGCAGGAGGGCGCGAGCTAAGGCTCGAAGCTCGCCCTCCTGCTGCTTTAGCTCGCTGCGTGGCTCTATCCCTTGACGAAGACCGGTAAATCCAGTTCCCTTTGCCCGGAAGGTGACGCACTTTTCGAGCGCCACCCGCCGCACTTTTCGACCGCCGTTCACAGACAAACCCGACTTCAATATGCGCCTGCTGATCGCATATTCAATACACAAATTTCCGTGTCCCTGAACCAGGCATTCCACTCCAAGTCCGCGACGCATGGCCCAGTTTGCTGGCTATGGCGGCCCCGGCACAGGCGTATGCCAATCGGCGCCACCCTCTCCCAACCGCCCCCGAC
>JBAXSA010000418.1:0-2749 GCA_037130945.1 Pseudomonadota bacterium
TGTCTCCTGACTCCTGACTTCTGCTCCACAATTCCCATCTCAATCACCGCCGGGAAGGCCGCGGTGATCCGCTTGCCAACCACCGCCTCTCTGCTGATCTTGCTCAGGGATTGCCCCGCCCGGTTGAGGTCCACGAACACAAAGTCCGTCCCGTCGTCAACCGCCTGATACATGGCCACGCCATCCGCCATGTTGTCGAACAAATGCTCGAACCGCGTCTGGCTTTCGCGCAGCGCCTCCTCGGCCCGCTTGCGCGCGGTGATGTCGGAGATCATCCCGAAAGACCCATTATGCCGGCCTTCAGAATCCGTCGTCGGCTTAGCTGAAATAATGGTCCAGAGCTTTTCGCCGTCCTGTCGCTGAAAACACCTTTCATAAACCGCGCTTTTCCCTTGCCGTCGCAGATTCATTTGCGCCTGGTGATCACCCAGTTCCTCTTCGGCCAGGATTGATTCGAACTCTGGCTCTTCTGGAAGTCGTGTGGGTGATTATTGGAGGCAAAAGTGATTCCAAGGCCCTGTTGACGGGCATAATATGAGTTTTGGTGGGCATGCAAACCGGTTACGCTTGAGTGATGCCTAAATTATCGAGGGTGCGGCGGCTTCAGGAGGCCTATAAATATCCTGGATTCTATCCGACGAGCACGGTTCACGGAGTCTTTGGTGATCCGCTGGTCCGGGTGCTGGCGATGGGTCGCCGCCAAAAAAAACAGCCTGTGGAATTTGTGGGTGTTGGCACGGCACCTTCTACGATCAGAAGCATTGCCTGGTGCGAGACTTGTCCTGTGGCGAGTATCGCATCTATCTGGAGTTCCTGGTGCGCCGCGTAGACTGCCAGAATTGCGGCAAGGTAAAACGCGAAAGGCTGGTTTGGTTGGCTGACAATCCATTTTACACCAAACGCTTTGCGTGGTTGGTCGGACGGCGGTGTCGCTCCGCGACGATCAAGGACGTGGCCCGGGATCTCCATCTGAACTGGGACACGGTCAAAGGGCTGGAGAAGCAATATATGCGGGAGCAGTTGCGCCGCGTGGGCACCCCGGCACCCCGGGTGATTGGCATCGATGAAATCTCCATCGGCCGTGGACACGAGTATCGCATCGTCGTGAGCGACTTGCTCCGGCGGCGGCCAATTTGGTTTGGCGGCATCGATAACTCGGAGCAGAGCCTGGATATGTTTTTCCACGAATGGGGCGTCAAGAAAACCCGGGGCATTTATCTCGCGGTCATGGACATGTGGAAACCCTTTCGTACCGGCACGTTGAAGCATGTTCCCGAAGCGAGCATCCTCTTCGACAAGTTCCGGCTCATCCTACGAGTTTATACCTAGACTCATGTAAACCAAGTAGTTTTAGTATAAAGAAATCTTCGTCGCGATAGCCATAAGCCTGACGAGTTAGAGTTTTAATTTTGTTGTTTGTACCTTCCATTTTTCCATTGTTAATTGGATTTACCCACCAGTTGAGAATGCCCGTCCAATGGGTCAATAACGTCTTGGCCATCTGGGCTAATTGTTGGATACCTGTATCAATAGCGCGGGCGCACCACTGGCGCAAGAACCGTTCCATTGCATTATAGGAAGGCTGTTCCCAGAGCAAGTTTAGCTCCTCTTTAAGATACCACGCTAAGGACAACGGCTTGTTGATTTCCAACGCCTTTTCCAGCTTGGGTAATTGGTCATCTGTGAGATTATCCTTTCGCGTCAACAACAGGTAGCGTGTGCCCTTGATTACCAACTTGAGCGGGCCTTCGGCCTCCCGCACCATATCCCGGCGCAGGGCATCGAGTTTCTCATTCATGAGTTTGATAATATGAAAACGATCAAACACCACTTTGACCTTGGGCAAGGCTTCCAGAACTGCCGCCCAATACGCTCCGCTCATGTCCATGGCTACTGCCTGAATCTTGGCCTTGCACTTGCGCAAACGCCGCCAAAAGCCCTGCAAAGCGGCCTTGCCACGGCCACGACATACCCACACAATTCGCCCCGTATCCAAGTCCAGCACCAGCGTGTAAAACTTCTTTTTCTTGCCCACGTAGATTTCATCAATTGAGAGATTCTTCAGGTGCTTGCAGGGAATGTGCCCATAGTCCTTTTTTAACCGCCGTTTGACGATGCCCTTGACCGTGTTCCAGCTCAACTGGCTCAGCTCCGCCACATCGCTGATTGTCATTAACCGGCTCAGCGTATTGACGTACGCTTCGAGCTTTTCGGTGTAATGGACGTATGCCGGGGCAAAAGGGGGGAGACCTCAAATTTGGCACCACAGTCTTTGCACTCGCACTTGGGCACCTCGGTCACTAAAAATACGGGCATCATTCCAATAGGTACCGTCTGCAGCGACCGCTCCCGCCCACCTTTGCGAATAACGTTACAACTCTTGCAGATCGGACAAATAAACAGATCGGCCTTCACGGCCAGATGAAAATGGACCTCGCCTTTTTCGTAAGAGGTACGAATATATTCATAACCTTCCCGAACTCCAAACGCATGATAAAGTAAGCTTTGACTCATAACTGCCAGTATTATAGCACATTCTGACTCTAGGACCTAACCTCGATGTTGAGCCCAAAAAGCCTTGAAGAAATTGTGAACAAGGCACGCCAGGTGGACGAGCTGGCGGGGGAAGTGGCGACTGCTTCAGTGGAACAAAGCCAGGGAATTGAACAAGTCAACACGGCGGTGAGCCAGATGGACAAAGTGACACAATCCAACGCCGCCAACGCCGAAGAAAGTGCCAGCGCCGCCG
>JBAXSA010000419.1:0-2724 GCA_037130945.1 Pseudomonadota bacterium
AGGTGCGCTATGCGTACTTTGCCAATGCGCGACGCCTTGCCGTCGAAACCGGCGAGGATGTCTGGGTCTACGATACGCAGGATCACCAGATCGGCGGCTTTTCTCAGCAACAGGGCATGGGCAGTTCGATACTTTTCACCAGCCAATACGGCACGGTCAATCTGGCGAGCCTGCCCCTGGTCTCTCGCAACGGCCAACCGGTGCTTGCCAGATTAGCACCCGAGACCCGCCCGGAGGCGGCAACGGACGCTCCCCCGGCCACCGCCCAAGGGACTGACCTCTTTACCGCCATTGAGCGCCTGGCCGAACTCCAGGCCAAGGGCATTCTCACCCGTGAGGAGTTCGCGGCGAAGAAAGCCGAACTGTTGAGCCGACTGTAGCAAAGCCTATCCTCATCACCCACTGGTATTCTCACCACCCGCAGCAATCCATATAAAGGCCCAGCATGCAGATCCGAGTTGGCTACGAATTGATCTACGAATGTCCGCAACGGACGCCGATGATCCTGACATTGAACATTCATTTTTCCCGTGTCTCCGACATGCTGTCTCCCGATCACATCCTCACCAGCCCCTCGGTGCCCGTCACGGCCTATCGGGACGGTTTCGGCAACTGGTGTAGCCGGATTGTCGCACCGGCAGGTGAGTTCAGAATCTCGACCGATGCCATTGTGAACGACAGCGGACTGCCGGACGTGATTGACCGGATGGCACCACAACACGCCGTGCAGGATCTGCCTGCGGAGACGCTGGTGTTCCTTTTAGGGAGCCGTTATTGCGAGACGGATCGTCTGTCCCAGACCGCCTGGTCGCTCTTCGGTCAGACCCAGACCGGATGGCCGCGTGTCCAGGCAATCTGCGATTTTGTCCATCAGCATGTTGTCTTCGGCTATCAGCACGCCCGCTCGACCAAAACCGCCCTCGAGGTCTTCAACGAGAAAACCGGCGTTTGCCGTGATTACACCCATCTGGCGATCGCCTTCTGCCGCTGCATGAACATTCCGGCGCGTTATTGCACCGGTTACATGGGTGACATCGGCATTCCACTCACAGTGGATCCGATGGATTTTTCCGCCTGGTTCGAGGCCTATCTCGGCGGACACTGGTATACCTTCGATCCGCGCAACAATATTCCCCGGGTTGGGCGGATACTCATTGCCCAGGGTCGCGACGCGGCGGATGTGCCGATCAGCAATGCGTTCGGCCCCAATGTGCTAAAGAGCTTCAAGGTCTGGTCGGACGAATTGAAGGCCGTATCCTGATGGCTGGGCGTTGATGTCTGGATCAAATCACGAGGCTTTGGCGCAGGAATGGTTGGCACCTGACGAGCCGGCCGCCTTCAGAATCATCAATGCCGAGGGGAAAAGCCATGCGGTGCTGGTTTGCGATCACGCCTCGAACCTCGTCCCTCGCCGGCTGGGCACTCTCGGCCTCGGTGCTGGCGAACTGGCTGATCACATCGCCTGGGATCCCGGTGCCGCCGAAGTAGCGCAAAGGCTGGCGGCGCATCTCGACGCGCCGTTGGTGTTGAGTGGCTACTCGCGTTTGGTCATCGACTGCAACCGGCCCCTCGATAGCCCGGAATCCATCCCGATGCAGAGTGCGGGTGTAGCGGTTCCGGGTAACCTGGAACTCACCCTGGAAGAGCGGGAGGCTCGCGTCAATGCGCTTTTCTGGCCCTACCATCGGGCGATCACCCGGCTGCTCGACCAACGTGCAGATCGGCCCAGCCTGTTGTTGAGCATCCACAGTTTCACACCCTGCCTCGACGGCCACGCACGGCCCTGGTCGATTGGCGTCTCTTACGGGCGGGATCGCCGGCTCGCCGCACTGATGCGACATGAACTGCTACGCCGTGGGGATCTTCTCTTGGTCGGCGATAACGAGCCCTATGCGATTGAGGATGCCCATGACTACACGATTCCGGTGCATGGTGAAAATCGGGGATTACGCCATGTCCTGATCGAAATCCGCCAGAACGGCATCCGCACCCCTGCGGAAGCCGCCACATGGGCGGCGCGGCTGGCTGAAGCCTATGGGGCAATCGAGGTCATGTGGCCGGATGCGCCAATATCGGGTTCAGCTGGATACCGGCAATACCTTGCCGCATCGGGGATGCTAAAATACAAAGAGAAGGAAGAGCCTGTGTGACGCTTAGTCGACTTGGCCTACTTGGCCTTCAACTTGCTGCATCTTTCATTAAGAAGCCGGCGAGGCTGGCGTTAAGTTCAGACGACGAAAGCGTCTTGCGATCCGAGGAGCGAGTACTATGAAACCAAACATCACCCTGCCACTATCAAGAATCCTTAAGAGCCTGTTGGCGTTAAGCCTGAGTCTGGGCGTGGGTTCCACCTTTGGGGCTGCCAGTATTGCCGTTACCGTGGCCGCCTCGACTGGATCAGCGGGGAAGACCTATGGATCGAAAATTGAAAAGACCGTGCTCTATACCCCGTGTGTCGTTGCTAAAACCCCGTTTGGA
This sequence comes from Pseudomonadota bacterium, assembly GCA_037130945.1. GTDB lineage: Bacteria > Pseudomonadota > Gammaproteobacteria > Chromatiales > Chromatiaceae > JBAXSA01. The sequence goes on from JBAXSA010000419.1 coordinate 2,479, forward strand.
GCCGACCCAACCAAGCCTACTGTCACAGTCGATCCGGCGACAGCCTCCGTGCGGGACGCCTTCACTATTAGCATAAGTATTGCAAACGAGGTTGATTCTACTTCTGCCGTTGTTCCAAAACCTTACAAGTGGACGCCATATGTCTTCGTGGTCAATACGATGGGTGACCCAGCTGCAACGGATATAACCGCACAGATATTCGCAATTGAAAAATTAACATCCCTATTCGTTGGAAACATTAATTCC
>JBAXSA010000420.1:0-2721 GCA_037130945.1 Pseudomonadota bacterium
CAGTAGCCTTCCAGCACCTGGCTGTCAGGAATCCGGTGGAGGGTCGCCCGGCCGGGTGGTTCATCGCTCTCCAGAACATAGTGACCCTCTCCTTTGTCCTTTCCTTGATAGACGGTTTGTTCACCAGAAATCTTGTAGCGCACGGAGATGCGTCCAGGACGCAGTTGGATCTCGCAAGGGTACCGATCTGCTGCTCGTTCACCGGTGTAGAGGGTGTGGCAAATGGCTTTACGATATGGGAATGGCATGGCGTTTCTCCTCGGTTAGCCGGTGAGATTACCGGCACAGGCTCATGATACTCAGGATCACGACAAAGATTGTCGGCAATCGATTTACGACATGTTTAGTCGTAACCGTGGCTCAGTATGCGTTCTGAAGTCTCCTGGGATGCGCGGTCAAACCCAACCCAGGGGATCGGCCATTTTTCCACATCAGGAGCCCCAGATGAGCGACAATCTCCAAATAGACACCGAATCCACTTCCCAATCCATTGATCTATCTGCAATTCAGGCCAATCCCCTCTCGGCCGAAGATGAAGCGGTGCTGATGACCTTTCTGAAGATGCCCCTCGAAAGCGCCGATGCTGTTTTCGACAAATTCTCCGAGATTCCCGGGGCTATTTTGAGACGGGGCGATGGTCTTGAGCGATTCCTGTTTGTCGAGGGCACCAGAGACAACCGGGTGCTACTGGTGGCACACGCCGACACCGTCTGGGACATCTACTATTATGGTGAAGATGACGGGTATCGAGCCGAGCGGGAGATCGTGCGGGAGAATGGCATCGTGCGGAACCTACGGGGTGGGCTGGGCGCGGATGATCGGGCCGGTTGCGCGATAGTCTGGTTGCTCCGGGATCTGGGGCATTCCCTCCTCATCACCGATGGGGAAGAGCATGGCCAGATCGGGAGCTGCTGGTTGATGGATAAAAACGCGGATATTGCCAACAAGATCAATGCCGATCACCAATTCGCCGTCCAGTTCGACAGGAAGAATGGCCAGGATTTCAAGTGCTATGATGTTGGAACGGATAAATTCCGGTGCTATGTCCAGGAAGCCACCGGATATTCCGAACCAGACCGCCGCTCTTGCACCGACATCGTCACGCTGTGTCGGGATATCCCCGGCGTCAATCTCAGTGTCGGCTACCGGAACGAACACAGGCCAACCGAACACCTGCTACTGGCGGAATGGGCCAACACGCTGGCCCTCTGCCGGGAATGGCTGGCCCGGCCTGAACTGCCAAAATTCGATCTGAATTGTCCAGCCGCCTAGACTCAGACCAACGGAGAATCCCGAATGAATTCAGATGACAAGTTTCGTGGCTGCCTGCTGGGTCTGGCGGTGGGCGATGCCGTGGGCACAACGGTGGAGTTTCGCCCACGGGGCACTTTTCAACCGCTGACCGACATGATCGGCGGGGGGCCGTTTCATCTGAAGGCGGGCCAGTGGACTGACGACACCGCCATGGCGCTGTGTCTGGCCACCAGTCTTGTCGAGTGTGGGGAGTTCAATGCGCGTGACCAGATGGAGCGCTACTGTCTGTGGAAAGAGGAAGGCTATCTGAGCGGCGTGGGGCGATGTTTTGACATTGGCAACACAACGGCCTCGGCGCTGCGCCGGTTCCGCCAGACCGACCAGCCCTATTCCGGCCCAACCCATGCGAAATCGGCCGGGAATGGTTGCATCATGCGACTGGCACCGATTCCGATCTTTTTCTTTCCGGACACCGATGCCGCCGGGTGGTTTGCCGCCGATAGTTCCAGAACCACGCATGGCACCGAGGAGTGTCTCGGTGCCAGCCGACTCATGGCCCGAATGCTGGTTCGTGCCTTGGCCGGCGGATCCAGGGAGGACATAGCGCTGGCGGATGGCCCGAGCTTCGTCGACTGGTCTAGCCTTGCCGATATTGCCAAAGGTGTCTACCTGAACAAAAGCGAGGCCGAGATTCGAGGTTCCGGCTATGTGATCCAGAGTCTGGAGGCGGCCCTCTGGTGTTTCATGCGCACCGGTAATTTCAGGGATGCGATCCTCGCCGCCGCCAATCTGGGCGACGATGCCGACACCACCGCAGCCATCTGCGGACAAATCGCGGGTGCCTATTACGGCGAATCCGGCATACCCCCGGATTGGCTGAATAAGCTGGTGATGGGTCAGGAGATACGCAACCTGGCGGATCGGCTACGACACCAACGGCCCGCCAGTGCCGCGATCCATCAGACACTCCGCCGGAACCAGGCCATCCGGGTGAATCAGGGCGCGCTGTTTGGCATGAAGGTCGAACCGAAACCCGTGGACTTTGATTTCGACAGGGTCGAGGGCATGTTGCTGGGTCTCGCGGTGGGCGATGCTTTGGGTAACGCCTGCGAAAGCCAGTCGCCAGCGAAGCGCCGATCAATCCATGGAGAAATCCGGGACTACCTCCCCAACCGCCACGCCGACAACCGGGCCATCGGGCTACCGTCCGATGACACGCAACTGGCCTTCTGGATGTTGGAGCAACTGATTCTGGATCAGGGTTTCGTGCCCGAAAAGGTAGCCCAACGATTCGCCCAACGCGGCCAAATCTTCGGACTCGGCTCGGCCGTGCGCGGGTTTCTGGGGAATCTGCGGGAGGGTCTGGCCTGGCACGAGGCGGGAACCCAATCCGCAGGCAACGGTGCCCTCATGGTAACTCGCAAGAAATAACATACCATCGTTTTCCTGACTTACTAGGAAAAAGTG
>JBAXSA010000421.1:0-2720 GCA_037130945.1 Pseudomonadota bacterium
GGTCGATCCCTCCGCCGGTTGGGGCTGCACCTCCAGGGTTATCAGGCGATCCTGCAACCGCACCGGCCGTGTGCGTTCAAACAGATCCGCGAAAGGATCCTGACCACCCAAGAGTCCGAAGCCAGAGTGCCCCCCTCGCGGGGTTTGCTGGCCGGGGAGTTGGGCGGTCAGAACCGGGGATTCTATCTTCAAAGGCCCGCTATGCTGGGGAAAGAGGGCGTAGCGCCGTTCAGTCACCTGATATTCCCAGCCGTCACGACGGAGGGTGGCATGGCGATCCTCGCCAAGACGCTCGATCAGGGCGTCACCGGCCTTGGGTTCGGACAAACCGGCCTGGCGCAAGGGCACCCGGGACAGGATGCGGACGGTATAACGCACCAGCCCCTGCACCATGGGAGGCCGGGAATCGGCCTCAACCTCCAGCATCAGCGGCTTGGCTTCACCGCTGGAGGAACCCGTTGGCGCGGCGGCGGGCAATACCTCCAGACTCAATGGCGAACTGCGGGTCTGGCCGAGTGGCAGGGAGGGAATGGTCAACTGGCCGGTACGTTTGGGGGCCAACACCAGCCGCCACTCGCGGCTACCCGAGGCACGCCCGTTGATAATCGACATCCGGGTGCTTTCGGCCTGATCGAGAATCTCGAAGTCGGTTGTCAAAGGGCTAAAATCGGGGCTCCCCTGGCTGTCGCTGGGAGCGATCACACTCAGGTTCAGGGTCTCGTCGGCCGCCACCCGCGTGCGATCCAGGTGAACTTCCAGGCCGCCCGCCTCCACCAGGGTCGAGTATCCCAAGAGCGCCAGGAGGATCAGGAGGATCGAACGTTGGGTATTTTTCCAAGGGTTCATAATATTTTCCAGATTCCAACAAAAGCCTACAACTTCCCCTGGCGCTGCAGATGCTGGAGGAGAAAACGCTGGCGCAACAATCCACCCGGGTCGTCTTCCACCCGGCGCAGCATCGCCTCATGGGCCTGGCGATCCTCGCGTTTTGAAGCATTGAGGAGGTTGTCGGGGACTGGCCCCTTCTCTGACACAGTGGATTTTGAAGGGTCGGTTGGTGTCATGTCCTCTGCCCCTGGCTGGTTTTTTTGCGGTACCGGCGAAGGCTCGTCAGCCATTGAATGTTGTTGATCTGGCTGCGTCTGCGCAGTTTGGGAGGGCTTCTGTGATTCACTCTGTTGATCCTGGGATTTATCTTGGGACTTATCCTGGGATTTATCTTGGAACTTATCTTGGGATTTCGGCTGATTCTGCCCCTGCCCCTGCTCTTGTCCTTGCGGAGGGGGTTTTTGTTGTGACAGCAATTTGTCCATCAGGTCGCGATTTTTATGGGCGTCGTCTTGTCCGGGATCGGCGGCGAGAGCCTGGTCATAGGCGCTGCGTGCCTCCTCCAGTCGACCCAGATGGGCTAGGGCATTGCCACGGTTATAGGCGGCCTCGGCCCCGTCGAGCCCTTCCAGGGATTTTAAGCTCTGGGTATAGTCCTGGGCCTGGTAGTGCGCGGCAGCCCGCCAGTCGGGGCGTTGAAAATGCTCGGCCGCCTCGGCCGCCCGGCCACTGGCTAGCGCCTCCGTGCCTTGCTGGTCGGGCGACGACCAGAGATCCCGCCAAGTCAGAGCCTGAGCTGGGGGGAGGGGTGGCGTCAGGTAAAGCGCCAGCACCGCGAACAAACCCAGCCAGCCACGGCGAAAGGCCACGCCCGCCAGAGGAAGTACCGCGAGCAGCAACCAGGGCCCTTCTTCGTCCCATTGATCGGTCTGGACATCCCGAGATTTAGCGGTGGCCGATGCGGGACGCCTATTCGGCACCAGGGTCTGGACATCACGGTCGTCGGCACCCGCAGTGACATACCGTCCACCACCGGCGTGTGCCACGGCGGCCAAGGCACCCGCCTGAAGAACCGTGAGCAGCGGCGCGCCATTGGATCCTGATTCAAAACCACCGCCAGTCTTGGGAATCGGTGCCCCCGCCGCACTGCCAACCCCCAGCACCGAAACCCGATAGCCATCGGCGCTCAAAGCCCGCGCCACCTCCTGGGCCGCCGCCGGATAGTCCAGACCATCACTGACGAGAATCACCTCGCCCTCGGGAGCGTTGGCCTGATGCAACAGCTCGCCGGCTTTGGCCAGGGCCAGGTCGGCGTGACGCGGTCCCTGCACCGGCAGGAGTTCACTGGTAAGGCTAGGCACCTGGGCGGCCAGAATGGCGCGATCAGGGGTTAGCGGGGCCACCAAATAGGGTTCGGGGCCATAGGCGATCAAGGCCGTCTGGCCTTCTCCGGCACGGCGCAGAAGATCCAGCACCTTGAAACGGGCATGAACCAGGCGCGATGGCGGGGGATCGGCGGCGTTCATACTCGGCGAAAGATCCAGCACAATCACCCGCCAGGCCTGCGCCTCAAAAAGTGGTTGTGGCAGGCGCCGCCAAACCGGCCCCGCCAGGGCCACCACCGCCACCAGCCAGCCCAGGGCCAGCAAACCCCAAGGCAGGCGTCGCGAGGAACCCGGAGCGGTCAGCCACAGATCCGGCAACAAATGGGCATCCACCACCCCACGCCAGGCACTGGCATCCCCGCCCGTACGGGTCAAACGCCACAGCAGCCCGGCCAGCGGAATGATCGCTAGCCACCAGAAGGGTCTTAAAAAATGGAAATCGGCCATTTTTGTTTTGGCTCATATTGGGTTTTGAGGACATGCCGGAATCCATGGCCTTTCGCCATC
>JBAXSA010000422.1:0-2720 GCA_037130945.1 Pseudomonadota bacterium
CCCGAACAGGCACCACCCCATCCCGCAAAGGAATAGCCGCTGTCCGGGTTTGCCGTCAGAACCACAACGGCACCCTGGGCAAAAGTGGCCGAACAGGTAGAACCACAAGTGACGCCAGCAGGTGTGCTCGTTATCGTGCCACTGCCCGCTTTGGAGAGAATTAGGGTTTGCGTGGCGGTGTTGCCGGTGAGACTCAGACTAAAATTCCCGGTCTTGCCACCGAAAAAACTCGTGGCCTCAATGGTATAGGTACCCGCCGCTAGCGAAATGGGAATTCTGGAGTTGGTATTGGTGGGATAGTCGATGTTGTCGTTGGACGCCAAGACCGCACCACCGTTACCCGAACCCTGCAACAGGTATAGGGCGGTGTCGAAATTCGTGGAGACCATGTCGATCACCACGCTCTGTTTTTGGCTCAGGGTGAAGGCGTAATAACTGGCATATTGTCCCTCGCCTTGATGTACCGACTCACAGCTGTTGCTAGCTAGCGAGGCGTTAATGGTCTGACCAGCTGTGATGCTACTAACCAGGCAACTCTGGATGTTCTCGAATTTGGCCTGTACGGCCCGGTCGACACTCATGACGAGATCACAAGGATCCGTCCCGGAGCACGCACCACTCCAGCCAGTAAAGCGATAACCACTCGCGGGCGCCGCAGTCAAGGTGACACTGGCGCCACTTGCGAATTTGGCGGAACAGGTGGGATCGCAATTAATGCCCGTTGGCGAACTCGTGACCGAACCGCTACCGATCTTGGATAGCGTCAGGGTCGGGTTGGTGACATTGCCGCCCAGGGTCAGGCTGAAATTCCCTGTTTGACTGGCGGAGAAGGTGCCTGCCTCCAAGGTGTAGGTGCCCGCCGACAAGGTGGTCTGGATCTTGGAATTGTGAGAATCAGAACTGGCGTCGTTATTGGAGGTCAAGACGGTGCCGTCGGTGCCTGCGCCCTGGAGCAGATGGAGATAGGTGTCGAAATCCGATGAGGCCATGTCAATCGTCACGTTCTGGCTGCTGCTCAACGTGAAGGTGTAATAGGCGGCAAGGGCACCGGCCTCGCCATGCATCGAGGCGCAACTCTCGGTGGTCAGGCTGCCATTGGCCGTCTGTCCCATTGCGAGACTGTTGGTCGCACAGCCACCGCTGAAATTGGCGGTAACCGCTTGATCAGTGGACAGGGTCACCTGACAACTGCTGGCCCCTGAACAGCCCCCCCCGGCCCAGCCCGTGAAAACAGAACCACCGACGGGCGTGGCCGTAAGTGTCACGGTGGATCCCGTCGTGAATCGCGCCGAACAGGCGGCGCCACAGTCGATGCCCGTTGGTGTGCTGAGAATCCGGCCCGTGCCGGTGCCTTTCTTGGTCAGGGTCAGCGCCTGGGTTGCGGTGGCGGATGAAAAGTCAATATAGCTGGTGCCAAAGCCGATATTCGAGGTGTTGTATTTGATGCGCATATAGCCATTCTCACCCCAGGTGGAATTCCAGGAATTGCGCAAGATCCAAACACCCTGATCGTCGTCCCAACCCACCAAAACAATGGCGTGATTAATGAGACCGGAACCACAAGCAGCCGATTCTTCCGTACTGAAAATGCCGCTGGAATATTTTTGGAATTGATCGCCGACACAGACGCTGGTGGACACCGGACCGTGGTCGTGAATCGCCTGTTTGATCCCGTCCACCGAGGTCACGGATTGCGAGTTTTCGACATAATTCCAGCCGATCAACTTTTCGTGATGAGTATGCGGTGGCTGACAGGCGGAATCCTTTTCCGTGTAGGGGAAATCGTTTTCATAAACGGCGCCGGCATCGGTCTCGCCGGGAACATACTTGTTCCAATGGTAACTATGTGCCCACCAACCGCCATCACAACTCCATTGATCCGAGTTGCAAGACACCAAATACTGCTCGGATAGATCCCTGACCTGACCTGACTTGATTAGGATGTTGGTTTCCAGCGTCCCCACCGTGGCGAAGGCCCAGCAGCTGCCACACTGTTTTTGGCTTTTTACCGGGGTGCAGCCGCCCTGGCTGCACCAGTCGAACACTTTGGGCAGGCTGGTGGCGCTTGGGAGGGGCGATTTTTGAGCCGGTCGGCTGAACGACTCGAGAGGGCGCCGATCCCAAGCGGGCTCGTAAAAAACCTCGGTTACGGGCGCGTTGGCCCAATCCTTGTCAAATTGACCAGAGGTTTGGACTTTGACCATAAATTGATCGACCGGCAACTTGTGCCTTTCCCAGGGGTGCCTGTGGACAAAGGTCAAATCATCCAGACCCGCCTGTTTTCCCTTGAAATGGAGTCTCAATTTGACGGGCGCGCCCAGTAGGTTGGAATCGGGCTGAATTTCCCGTCTGACCAGTTGCACGAGAGTTTGTGCAGGGTTCCGGGATTCCCATTCCCAGACATAACCGGTCGAGGGATTGCTTTCGAGCGTGACCACGAGGCTCTGATCGCCTTGCAAGGTGGCGATTTGCCCTTGATTGTGGCTACGGTCAATCTGAACAGCGGGCTGACCGGTTACATTCACCGGGGCAGGAATCTGGCGGCTCAAATGGCCAGCAGCCAACCCCTCTACCTGCATTTTGATCACCAATTGATCAACCGGGGTGCGTTGCTTTTCGCCAGAACGACAGTAGCTAAAAATTAGTTCATCCGCGCCTGCCGACCCACCTCTGAAGCGGAATACCAGTCTCACTGGAGTACCAGGCAGGTTGGATTCAGG
>JBAXSA010000423.1:0-2712 GCA_037130945.1 Pseudomonadota bacterium
TCTTCGCGTCGAATTCTTCCGCCGTGAGGATGCGCCACCGCCACTGCTCGGATAACTCGCCACGCCGAATTTGAATTCGATAGACCTCGCCGGGAGCCAGTCCGGCACGATCAAGACGAACCGGGCTGCCAGCATTCACTTGAAAACTGGTTGCAGAGACTTCCGCCTCACCCTTGAGCAAGGCAACGCGGACTTCGGACAAGGTGTCGGCGCCGGACAAAAGGACCAGCCCATCATCCGGTACGAAAACCCTGGGTTCCCGTTCCTTGCTGAGGGCGCGCATGAAGGCGGGGCGTTGCGCTTCGCGCTTGCTGGTGAGTTCAGTCCATACCAGATACACCGAGCGCTCGGCGACACCTGCCTCTGGCGAGGCGTCCGGCCCTGCCGCAGAAATCGGCGCAATGCGGGGTTTCCCGTCCCGACCGACCCAGCTTGCCTGGGCCTTGCCCGAAATAAGTCGCAGCGACTCGCAGGACGGCGCCATGAAAACCGGTGAGCGCTCGCCTTCGCTGCTGACGAGTTTGGCCGACGTATCGCCTATTACAAGACATGGCGCTGCGCTCACGTTTGTCATGCAAACACATTGCATGATGATCAGAATGCACCAGCCAATTAGTTTAGCTGACATATATTTCTCCCTAAACTATATTTTACAGCGGTTTGGCAATGGCATACAAGACCGAGACCAGCGGAAGGACGTTTTGCAGGGTAATGCTGACCAGTGACATCAGGCCCTCAAAGGCAAGCCGTGGCCGCGAGATGGCAGACCAAGTGGGGTCGGACGGGCGTCGGGCAAAGGCAGTGAAAGAATGACGCGCACTGTGCAAGTCCGCCAGCACGGGACCAACGATGACTTTGGCGCTGGCATCGCGAATCGTCCGGTAGTCCTGAAAATCGGCTTTGCCCCAATTCCAGAGGAGCATGACCGCGATCAGGGTCACGAAGCCTGTCGTGCTCGACGGAATCCAGATGCCGGTCAAACCATACCCACAACCGAGTAGCCATCCGATGACGCCCAGCATGAAAAGTACGGAAAACATCAGAATCATCGGGATCAGGCGCGTTTCGAAGAATTGGTGCCCAGGCATTTCCGGTCGCGGTGCTTTGGCCCACTGCCCCAGGACGCGCGCCATGCTGGACAAAATAACCGACACCACGGTGACGAACATCCAGGCGGTGACCATCTGAACCCAGTTGGGGACTTGATACAGTCCGGCAAGCCGCCCGGCAAGCGCGGCGGCGTGTACCTGCACCCCATAGCGGTCCCCGAAGGGTGTGGAAAAGACGTCGTCCTTGCCCCAGGTGCCGCCGATCACAACCCACTGCGGATCGAGCGCGCGCAGGCTTTGAGCCAATAGGTCTAGGTCGCCGCTGAACGGCAGCACGGTGCCGCTCTTCAAGGCGTGGGGCGAGATCGGGGCAGGCTGCAATTTGAGATCGAACTCAGGTGCCACGCAGTTGGCCCGGCCATCGACAGCCACATCCGACAATGAGCCCCGGTATTGATGCGTAGTCCGTACATAGCCGAAATCGGTGGCCACCATCGGCGATCCGAAGCTAACGCCCAAAGCGCACCGGCGCCCGCGCCAGATCGCCCGCTGTGCATTGTCAGCGGGCGTAGAGCCAGAAGCCGAGGCCAGTACCCATCGCCGCGCCTGATTGCGCAAGACCGGTTCGAGCGCGTCGTCATTGGACGCGTTCAGTGGCGGTGCGATGTCCAGATCCACCAGGATCTTTTGCGCATGAATGGCATTTCCGGACACGGTTTCCAGAAGTTTGGCCATGCGGTCCTGGCGCAATGGCGATTGGCCACCAAAAAAGTTCTGGTACGCGGAATCGTCAATGGCGATCACCAATACCTGCTTTTCCACAGGGATACTAATGGGCACACTGGCCGCGTAGTGCATATCCATGGCATGCAAACTGCTGCCCAGATACTGCCATGCGCCAAGGGACGACATCATGAGTACAGCCCCGGTAGTAAGCGCCGAAGAACGCACCGAGCGAATGGCCACCTGGACCAGCAAATGAGAAAAAATACGGTGAACTAGGCTCATGTTGGCGATCCACTGAAGCATTCGTTGTCCCACGCGGATCGCCACTTTACTGCCCCGCCAACCGGCGTGACAAGGCCCGCGATGCACACAGTTGCGGCGACATGGAGTTGGCCCCGGTCAATTTCAAAGCGGATGGGTTGCTTGATCGTCTCAGGGGTTAGTACGCAGTTCGTCTGGAAAACCGGACATTTGCCAAGCAAAATGTTGCGCGGCATACTGACCACCTAGGGAGGTGGCACCAATGGGCGAACTTACGACCTTGCTGGCGGCCGCCCGCAAAGGGGATAGCCTGGCAGCAAGCCAGGCCTTCAGCCTGCTGTATGAAGACCTGCGCCGCCTGGCGCGTTCGCGCCTGCGCCAACACCAGTCGATGACGCTGCTGGATACGACGTCGCTCGTTCACGAGTCCTACCTCAAGTTCATCGGGCTGGAGTCGCTGCCGGTGGAAGACCGGAAGCACTTTTTCACCTACGCGGCAACCGTGATGCGATCCGTCATTGTGGATTTCGCCCGTGCGCGACAGGCAGAACGTCGCGGCGGGGAAGCGGACCACTTGGTGCTGGACACGGAATTATCTGAAAAATTGAGTGGCCCGGAAAATGACGTGCTGCGCGTCCACGAAGCACTGAATGTGCTGGCCCAGGCAGATCCAGAC
>JBAXSA010000424.1:0-2710 GCA_037130945.1 Pseudomonadota bacterium
GAATGGAATCAAATTGCAGGGCCAGGTTGAATCCTTCGATCAATTCGTGGTTTTACTTAAAAATGCGGTGAGTCAAATGGTTTACAAGCATGCCATTTCGACGATTGTTCCCTCTCGTCCCGTGCAGATTCCGTTCACCGGGGAACACGAGGACGAGCCAGGTGCCGCCCATCAGGGCGAACTCGGAAATGCCTGAGTCAGGGTTTACCATAGGCCTCGGCAATCAATTGACAGCGGTTTTGGATTCCGGCATGTCCTCAAACCCAATATGAGCCTTTAAACCAGTGCCTTTTTTTGGGGATCTTTTTTTGTAAAATCCAGTCTTCCACCAGCGCGGCCAGTGCCGCACCGGCCCCTGCCCCATGGGAACGATAGGGAGCCTCAAGCAGGATGCGGCCAGACCCCTGACGAGAAAACCGCCCCCGGCCGCCCTGGGCATCCAGAAAATCCAGCCAGGCCTCGCCACTGAGGCCCGCCACCGGATGCAGTGGAAAACGGCTCAGGGCCACCCGGCGCAAGAGTCGCGACAGGCCCCGGACAAAGGCCGCCTCATCGCCATCCCGCGCAAAACCAGCTCGCAGATGGGCCAGCTCGATCAGGGCCTGGCGCGTTGGAGCCTGGCGTTGCCGACGCCGCCACCAAACCCTGGTCAGCCAGACCGCAAGTACCAGCAAAAAACCGCCCAGCAGCCACCAGCCGGGGGCCGGGGGCCACCCTAAAATCGCTTCGGGCAAGTGGTAAGGACGCAGATCGGCCAGAGGATCGGGAGACGGCGGCGGCGGTATCGGGGAATTCATGACATCCGCCCCACACCCCGGGGACGAAGACCCATGGCCAGGGTGGACCCCACCGGCTGATCGGTACAGAGCGAGATCAGATGGGCACGATGACGCTGGGCCAGTGCCTCCAGGCGTTGACTCTGTCCGGCAAAACGCGCCTCCCAGGCGGCACGGGCGTGGTTCGCGTGGGTGTCGATCCGGGCGAAACGCTGGCCGTTACCCACCGGATAGCGGCCTGGCGGCGGCGGATGGGCCTCCAGGGGGTCATGGATTTGCACCAGCACCACCTCGCTATCGTCCGTGAGGCGTGTCAACCAGACACTTTCGGTCTCCCGCAGACCGGCAAAATCGCTCAGTAAAAACACCAGGCTGCCGGGGCGCACTCGCGGCACCAGCTGGCTGGCTGCGGCGGCGAGACTGGGGTGCCCCCCCACCTCACCGGATTGCAGATCCTCGGCGAGGGCCTTAAGCAAGGGCAGCACGCCTCGGGTGCGAGCGGCGGGGCGCTGTTCGACATGGCGAGTCTCGTCAAATATCAGCCCCCCCACCCGATCACCCCGGTCGGCTGCCGCCCAGGCCAACAGGGCCAGAGCCTGGGCGGCAATGGTCGACTTAAACGCCACGCGGGTGCCAAACCGCATGCTCGGCCCCAGATCCGCTGCCAGCCACACCGGCCGCTCCCGCTCCTCGCAGAAAAGCTTGACGTGCGGCACGCCGGCGCGTGCGGTCACGCGCCAATCCATGTGGCGGGGATCGTCGCCGGGTTGATAGACACGCGACTCGTCAAACTCCATGCCGCGCCCGCGAAAGCGCGACAGATGCCCGCCACTGCGGGTGGCCTGTCGGCCACGCGACGCCAGATTCAGATGGCGCGCCTCCTCGCGAAGCGCAATCAGCCTCTCCAGGGTCTCCGGCGGATGCATGGCACCCTACGGCACTGGCAGGATTTTCAAGAGCAGGTCGATGTAGGCCTGTGCCGTCCGCCCCTCGGCCTCGGCGGCATAGGACAACAATACCCGGTGACGGAGAATATCCGGGGCCAAGGCCTGCACGTCCTCGGGGGAGACATAGTCGCGCCCCCGGAGCCAGGCCCGGGCCCGGGTGCAGCGATCCAGGGCCAGGGTGGCGCGCGGGCTGGCACCAAATCGTAGCCAGCCGGAGAGACGCGGGTTATAGGACGTGGGATTGCGGGTGGCCAGCACCAGGTGCGTCAGGTAGTCCTCGACATCCGGCGACATGAAGAGCCCCAGCACCGCCTGACGAGCGGCAAAGATCGTGGCCTGGGACATCCGGGTTGCCGGTGGCGGGGCTTCAAATCGGGCCTCCTGGCGGTTCAGGCGCAGAATGGCCTTCTCGGTGTCAAAATCCGGATAGCCCACGGTGACGTGCATGAGAAATCGGTCGAGCTGGGCCTCTGGGAGGGGGTAGGTGCCCTCCTGTTCAATCGGATTCTGGGTCGCCATCACCAGGAAAAGTGGCGGCAAGGGATAGGTCGCACGGCCCACCGTGACCTGGCGCTCGCCCATGGCCTCCAGAAGGGCCGATTGCACCTTGGCCGGGGCGCGGTTGACCTCGTCGGCCAAGAGCAGGTTGTGAAACACGGGGCCTGGGTCGAAGCGAAAGCTGCCATCCTGGGGATGATAAACCTCGGTGCCCGTCAGGTCGGTGGGGAGCAGATCGGGGGTGAACTGGATGCGGTGAAAATCGCCTTCCAGTCCCCCCGCCAGGGATTTCACCGCCTTGGTTTTGGCCAGGCCCGGTGCCCCTTCGACCAGCAGGTGGCCATCGGCCAGCAAGGCAATCAACAAGCGTTCAACCAGCGCGCTCTGGTTCAGAATTTGCCCTGCCACCTGATGGCGCAGGCACTCGAAGGCTTCGCGCAAAGGATCCGTGGTGGCCGGGTTGAGGGGATTGGATTGCGAGTCGCTCAT
>JBAXSA010000425.1:0-2707 GCA_037130945.1 Pseudomonadota bacterium
GTGCGGATGCCGGTCGAGAGCATGTCGATGCGGCCCTTGATCGGCATGGTCCAGGCGTTGGAGATCCCCGGCAGCCGAAGTGCGGCGTTCATCTGACTCTCCAGCGCTTCGTGCGATATTCGGTCGTTCCAGAACGGCCGCAACAGAGGTTTTAGCCATTCGGGTGCCCAGAGCGAGTACCAGCGCGGCTGTTCTCGCCACTCGCTCTCTGGTTTCAGCAAAAGGGTGGTCTCCATCATCGTGAAGGGGGCCGGATCCGTGGGGGTGTTGGCCCGCCCCGCCTTGCCAAAGACACGCTCGACCTCGGGAAAGGTCATCAGGATCTTGTCCTGGATCTGTAGGGCCTTCTGCGCCTCCGCCACCGACATGCCAGGCTCGACCGCCGAAGGCATGTAGAGAATGCTTCCCTCCCGTAAAGGCGGCATGAACTCCGACCCGAGTTGCAGATACGCCGGAAGTGTCGTGAGTACGATCAGCACCGCCACCACCAGGGTCGCCTTGGCGTGCCGTACCACGAAACGGCAGGGTTTTTCGTAAAGGCGGTGGAGGAGACGGCTGATCGGGTGCTCTTCCTCGGCATGGTAGGTACCGACCAGCACCAGAGTTGCCAGCCGCGCCAGGAACCGGGGCCGGAAGGTGAAGGGGTCAATCCGCGCAAACAGCATGCGGAGCGCCGGATCGAGGGTGATGGCCAAAACCGCCGCGATGGCCATTGCGAAGTTCTTGGAATAGGCGAGCGGACTAAACAGCCGGCCCTCCTGATCCACCAGGGTAAAGACCGGCAGAAACGCCACCGCGATGATCAGCAGCGAGAAAAAAACACCCGGCCCTACCTCCATCAGCGCGTCGAGCCGTATCTGGTAAAAACTACCGGGCCGGCCGTCCTGGATCCAGTGGTGGATCTTGTTGTAGGCATTCTCGACCTCGACAATCGCGCCATCCACCAGCACACCGACGGAGATGGCAATGCCCGCCAGCGACATCAGGTTGGCGTTCAGTCCAAAAAGCTTCATCAGGATAAACGACAGCGCGACCGATACCGGAATGGTGATGATGGGGATGATGGATGAGGGAAAATGCCAGAGAAAAACCAGGATAATGATCGAGACGATGAGGATTTCCTCGATCAGCTTGTCCTTGACCGTATGGATGGCGCGCTGGATCAGATCGGAGCGGTCATAGGTCGTGACCACCTCGACACCCTGGGGCAGGGAGGATTTTAGTTCGGCAAGCCGGGCCTTGACGCGCTCGATGACATTGAGAGCGTTCTCGCCCTGGCGCATGACGACGATGCCGCCGACCACGTCGCCCTCGCCGTTGTAGTCGGCGATGCCGCGCCGCATCTCCGGCCCGAGCGCCACCGTGGCCACGTCCTTGACCATCACGGGTGTGCCGCCCTCGGTTTTGAGTACGAGACTCTCGATGTCGTGAAGATTCTTCACATAGCCACGACCGCGAACCATGTACTCACGCCCCGCCAGCTCCACGAGACGCCCCCCGACATCATTGTTGCCCTTGCGCACCGCGTTGATGACGGTCTCGAGGGGTAGCTTGTAGGCGGCCAGCGCGTTGGGGTTGACGGTCACCTGATACTGGCGCACCTGGCCGCCCACTGTGGCGACCTCGGCCACGCCCGGTACGCTCTGGATCGCGTAGCGCAAAAACCAGTCCTGATAGGATCGCAGCTCGTCGGAAGCGTGTTGGCCGCTTTTATCCACCAGCGCGTACTGAAACACCCAGCCGACACTGGTGGCGTCGGGGCCCATCTCGGTCTTGACCCCCGCCGGCAACTGCGCGCTGATCTTGGAGAGGTATTCGAGAACCCGCGAACGTGCCCAATAAAGATCGGTGCCCTCCTCGAACAAGACATAGACAAAGCTGAAGCCAAAATCCGAAAACCCGCGGATCGCCTTGACATGCGGCGCACCGAGCAAGGCCGTGGTGATCGGATAGGTGACCTGATCCTCGATGATGTCGGGGCTGCGATCCCACCGTGAATACACAATCACCTGTGTGTCCGAGAGATCCGGCAGGGCGTCGAGGGAGAGGTTTTGCATCGACCACCAGGCAGCGACGAGCAGCATGATCGACGCGACGATGACCAGAGTTTGGTTTTCCGCTGAAAAACGGATGACTCGCCGAATCATGGGTGATGCCCCTCGTGGGCCGGGTGTGGTTTGTCATGGTCTGGCGGCGGCGGCTCCACTGGCCCCGACCCGGGGAGGACGCGGGCGCGCTCCGGCCCTTTTTTGTCTTTCTTTGGCGCACTGCCACTGGCCATCTCCGCCAGCGAGGCCCGTAGCCTGGATTCGGAGTCGATGAGAAAATTGGCACGGGTCACCACCGGTTCTCCCTCCTGGAGTCCGGACACGACTTCGACCTCCTGGCCGCTCGACTCCCCCAGCCGGACGATGCGGGGCTGAAATTTGCCCTGGCCGAGCGCGACAAAGACGAGTTTTCCGCCGCTGCCCGAGTCAATCACCGCGTCTTGCGGAATGCGCAACCCCTCTCGCGGCTTGCCGTGCAACACCACCTCGCCGAACATCTCGGGGCGCAGGTCGCCGCTGGGATTGGGGAAGGCCAGACGAACCTTGACCGTCCGCGTCCTGGAATCGAGTAGCGGGTCAATAAAACGCACCCGGCCCTGGAACGCCCGGTTGGGATAGGCGTTCAGGGTCAAGGTTGCGGGCATGCCCTCCTGGATGAA
>JBAXSA010000426.1:0-2692 GCA_037130945.1 Pseudomonadota bacterium
TGACGCCATTCGCGTCAGTGGCAATACTCGAAAAATTGGCGCTGTTGAAAATCGCACTCTGCAAGGCATCGGTTTTAATCAAGGCCTCCTGGCTGTGAACTTTGGTGACGTCCACCGTCGCACGAGTGGCGGAATGGATCATGGTGGGGCCATGGTTTTTAGGGGACATTTCCAACCTCATCTATAACAAACTGTCAAAGCTCAAAGCTCAAAGCTCAAAGCTCGAATGACTGCCAATACTCCGGTGGATTGTGCGGCCGAAGAGGCACCCGTAGGACTTACCAGCGATGAAATCCCTGATGCGCGGCAAGGATCCTGGCGGATAGGCTACGCTACATTTTTGGCCGGCTCTGTGCGTTGGCCCTCATAGCTCACGGTTCGCTCATTTTAAAGGCAACGTCATCGGATCGCGCAGCATAAACTGTCGCGGCTTAAGCGGGTAAGCCTGTCACAACATGTCATAGGGGTGATTATATTCCCATGAAGTTGAAGTTGTTCCACATGGCTAAAAACCTTGTATCGTTGCTGTTGATGGGCAATTGGCTATAGACCAGATATGATCCGTTACCCGCCATTCCGCATTTGAAAAACACCTTGTGCGTTCGCCGCTGTTTGAAGTTGTCCAGTCTGCCGGAAACATCCCTGTCGCGAGGCTTGTGGAAGGCCCATGATTCGCCGTCTCCTGAAACACGGTTCGACCTTGCTGGGAGGCAGCGGTGTGGCACTCGCGGCGTCCTTCCTTCAGACCCTCCTCATCGCCCGCATCCTGGGGCCGGTGGATTTCGGCGTTTGGGCCGGGATTCAGGCGTTTTGTTCCGTGGTGGCGTCGCTACTGACCTTTCGCACCAGTGAGCCGGTCACCCGGTTTTTGGTCGAATACCGGCAGCATCAGGACAACCACGCGATCGCGTTATTGCTGGGTACGGCTCTGGCCGTCGATGCGGCAACGCAACTCCTTGCCATCCTCGCCATCATCCTGATCGCACCGTGGGTGGCGGGTAATCTACCAGGCGGAGTGGCAGCGGCCAGCCTTTACCCTCTCTTCGCATGGGCTCTTCTGCGCAGCCTGTTTGATCACACCTGGTTCAGCGTTGCCCGCGATCTTGGCCGTTATCGCGCCATTGCCACGCTCAACGCGGCCTTTCCGGTACTTCGGCTGGCGCTGATCGCGACGGTCATCACGCTCTCTGGCGGTTTGACTTTACCCATACTGGCAATGCTCATGGTGATTGTGGGCCTGATCCAGATGGGGGTGACCGGTTTTTTTCTGTGGCGAGCCATTGAAAGTGGTTATTCCCTGGGTCTCGCGGCGCTCTTTCAGGGGGATCTGCTGCGACGTCAGGCCTTGCTCGCGCCATTCTGGAGCTTCATGCAGGCGACCTTTCTGTGGAGCCTCTTTACCGCCCTGGTCAAGGAAGGTGACGTCCTCATCCTGGGGGGGCTGCGTCCGGCGGAAGAGGTGGGATGGTACCGTCTGGCCAAGAGCCTGGTCGCCACCCTTCAGCAGATCGCCGATCTCCTGGGACAGGTTATCTACCAGGATTTTAGTGAACAGGTGGTGGCCCGCAATGGGGCCGCGCTGCGCCGCACAGCGCGTCTCCTGTTACAAACCTGGCTGCCAGGGGTTGTGGTGATGACCGGCATTGGCATGGGGCTCGCCCATCCGGTGATCCCGGCTGTTTTTGGTGCCAACTATCAGCCCGCCGCCGAGGTTTTTGCGGTGTTGCTGATGGGCAGTGGTGTTGTCACCATGCTGTTTTGGGTGCGTCCCTTGGCCCTGGCCTTCGAACTGCACTGGTACAACTTTCAGGTGATCGTCTGGAGTAGCTTGTTCTTCGTGGGATTGGATGGGGTGCTGATTCAACGCTGGGGCATCAGGGGAGCCGCAGCCGCCTTTGCCCTGATTGCAGCGGCTGGACCCTTGGCGCTGCTGCCACCGGTATGGCGGCGATTGCGCCAGGTGTTGCCATAATGAACCATGACGAAAAAAAGGCCGATGTTCTGGTGGTGACGCGGCACTTTGCCGAGCGCTGGGGCGGCGGCGAGCATTCACTGGCGGCGCTACGGGCGTGACGGTGGATCAGAACATCGAGCGCGTCGATCTTCCGGAGGCTTTCAGCGCCTTCCAGTACCAACAGGGCGGCAATCGCTTGCTGATTTGCCGGTATTGCGCCAAAGCCAAGCATATGTTGTAATTTTTCGGATATGAACACTCCCCACGATGGCGGCTATAAACGCCTGTTTTCCCATCCTGAGTTCGTGCGGGATCTGATCACCGGGTTCGTTCCGGATCCCTGGTTGCAATCCCTGGATTTCACGACTCTGGAGCGTTACCCCGGCAGCTACGTTCCGGAGGATCTGAAGGAACGGGCGGACGATATCGTGTGGCGGCTGAAAGTGGCCGAAGACTGGTGTTATGTCTATCTGCTGATCGAGTTCCAAAGCACGGTGGATCCTTTCATGGCGGTACGGGTCATGACTTATCTCGGGTTACTGTACCAAGATCTGACCCGTCCAAAGAAAGGGCAGAAAAGGCTACAGCATTTGCCTCCCGTATTGCCGATCGTGCTGTACAACGGGCACCCACGATGGACCGCGCCTGTGGATATGGCCGACCTGATTCCTCCGCTTCCAGCCTTTCTGGAGCGCTTCCGGCCCCGGCTGCGGTACTTTTTAATCAGCGAGTGGGCCT
>JBAXSA010000427.1:0-2677 GCA_037130945.1 Pseudomonadota bacterium
CAAAATAGGTAATAACCTGGGCCTGACCTTGGGTGCCCTTCGCAATACGCTTGAAGGGCTTGAAGAAGATGTCTATGACGATACCGGCTTTAGAGTCAAGTTCCCTCTGGACAAGAAGGGTGCGGAGGTTCTGTTGGTAACGCCATCGGCTGATTTTTTTGCAGAACCCCATGTGGATGGATTGATCGGCTATGCGAAGGTATTTCATGAAGCGGGTGTCACTTGGACTTTGAGTTCCAAGGCCTCCGAAGCTGGTAATTTTGGCATGTTTATTGGTAGTTACGATAACATGCGCCGGATTGCCCGCCGTATTCGCGAGGCAGCATTGGAATTAGGGGTACGAAGGATCATCATCGGTGAGTGTGGTCATGCTTGGCGCGTTGCCTATAGTTTTCTCAATACTCTGGCCGGGCCTTGGGACTTCCTGGACAAGAATTACCCCATACCACAACACATCTGTGAATTTACCTATGGGTTGATTCAGGAAGGGGCGATCAAGTTCGATAAATCCGCTAATGATGATAAAGTGATGACGTTCCATGATTCGTGTAATGTTGCACGTGCTTCCAGGATGGGTGACGAACCGGGTGGCCAGTTTAAGATTCCTCGGGCCATCATTAGGGAAACCTGCAATAATTTCTTTGATATGGCGGCCGAAACAATCGGTGAAACAACATTTTGCTGCGGGGGTGGTGGAGGTTTGCTAACCGATGATTTGATTGAATTGCGTGTCAAGGGGGCGAAGCCAAGGATTGATGCGCTGAACAATGTGATGCAGGATAAGGGAGTAACTCACATGGCGGCAATTTGCGCCATCTGCAAGAGTCAGTTCACAAAGGTCTTGCCGTATTATGGCATGGAGCTGGATCAGATTGTGAGTCTTCATCAACTTGTCAGTAATTCCATCATATTAACCAAAGGTTCTGGCGAAAAGGATGCTGAAGATGATGAAGACCTGGAAGGTTAACCTTTTCGATAATCCTTATGGCTTTAAATAGTTCAACGTATAGACAGTCAGGAGAGAATCATGTCGGCTCCTAGTGAACATTCCAACACCAAGCTAACATTTCGCCGCTTCAAGGATGGCGACGACCGGTGGAAGCGGTTGGGTGACCAGATATTTGTTCAGGATACCTCTCACAAGTGTCCCACTTACATTCATAAAACCCCGCCCTGTCAGGGTAGCTGTCCCTCTGGAGAGGATATTCGTGGGTATTTGGCTATCGCCAGGAAACAGGAAAAACCACCAGCAGGGATGGACTGGAAGGAGTATGCGTTTCAGCGCTCGACAGACGCCAATCCGTTCCCCTCCATGATGGGGCGGGTGTGCCCCGCGCCCTGTCAGGATGGTTGTAACCGGAATGAGGTCGAGGACTTTGTCGGCATCAATGCGGTTGAGCAGTTTATTGGGGATAGCGCGATTGATAATGGTTATCAATTTACCCCTGGTGCGGACACAGGCAAGAAGGTTGCCATTGTCGGTGGCGGACCGGCGGGTTTGTCTGCGGCCTACCAGCTGCGCCGTAAGGGTCATGCGGTCACCCTATTTGAGCAATACGATCAATTGGGCGGGATGTTCCGTTATGGTATCCCGGGCTATCGCGTACCGAGGGATCGGCTCGATGCGGAAATTCAGCGAATCCTGAACATGGGCGTCGAGGTTCGCACCCGGGTTCGGGTAGGGAAGGATATCGAAGTTGCTCAGCTAGAGAGGGACTTTGGTGCGGTTCTGTGGGCATTGGGGTGTCAGTCAGGAAGGGGACTGCCGGTACCAGGTTGGGAAGGCACGCCAAACTGTGTGAGCGGTGTTTCCTTTCTTAAGGCCTTCAATGAAGGCCGAATGAAGGTGACTGCGTCCAAGGTGGTTTGTGTGGGGGGTGGAGATACCTCCATAGACGTGGTTTCGGTAGCCAGACGGTTAGGTCATATCCAGCAGACCCATCCTGGTGATCGTCCCGAGTTGGTGGTAAATGACCATTATGTGGCGCATGACTCTGCCATTATTGCCGCGAGACAGGGGGCTGAGGTGACGCTGACCTCGCTGTTTGAAAAGGAAAAAATGACTGCCGCCATGCATGAGGTCATGGATGCGATGAAGGAGGGCATTACTATTCTGGATGGAATGATGCCGGTTGAGGTACTCAAAAATGCGGATGGTCGTGCCACGGGTCTCAAGATTGCAAAATGCCGAATGGATGGCATGCGCCCTGTCAAAATCGATGGAACGGAGGTCGTGCTGGAAGCCGACTTGATAGTCTCCGCGATCGGCCAGGGTGGGGATTTGTCCGGTCTTGAAGACTTCAATAATGGCCGTGGCCTGGTCAATTCGGATGCCTTCTATCGGGTTCCCGGCAAGCCGGGACACTTTGTGGCGGGAGACATCATCAGGCCTCACCTTTTGACTACGGCGATTGGTCAGGCTGCGGTGGCGGTTGAATCCATAGATATTTATCTCAAGGGCCAAGAACAGCAAAAGCGGCCTAAAGTGGATGTCCGCCATTTTGATTTGATGGAAAAGCTTTCGGAACAGAACCTTGGGCCAGATGCCTTTAATGCAGGCAAGAATGATTTGCGTGGCACTGACGAAGCCAAATATGCGATTCATAACTATGAGGATCGTTCTTTTCAGGAGATTATCCCTCATAACGAGTTGTTCCTTGGTCATTTTCCCCATACC
>JBAXSA010000428.1:0-2674 GCA_037130945.1 Pseudomonadota bacterium
CTGCACCAGCCTGAGCAACATGGAGACAAAATCGAGCGTCACGCCTTGTTGCAAGTGGAACAAACCGGGGATAAGGCCTCGGGCATTGAGATCGGTCTCTATGGCACCTTGACGCTGCGCGTCATTCTGCCATGGCACTACCAAAACCATTTGCTGGGCTACCTCGAAATTGGCAAGCCGTTTTTCAGTTTGTACGATGATATCAAGCAGACGATCCACCTGGATTTCATCTTGCTCGCCGACAAGAACCTTCTCGACAAGAACCTATCGCACGAGGAAAGGCCAGTAGCCTTTGCCAACTGGCCAATCCTAAGACATTATAGAATTATTGGCAGTACCCTGGAATTGGAATCCCCATCCCAAAATATTTTGGATGTCTTGCGCGATGTTGATGAACGGGGACAGGCACCCTATCACAAGGGTCGAGATGATATTCTCGTATCCAGTCAGGGTCCACTGATTTTTTTCAATTCCTCGACTCGCGATAGTTCCGGAAGGGAAGTAGGCCGTTGCCTCGCCATTCACGATGGATCCTTGATGTATTATACCCTTTACCAGCAGGCGATGATTCTCATATTGTCCGCCGTCATGATATTTATTACCCTGGCTTTACTATTCAGAAAATCATTGGATGGCACCCAAAAAAAACTCAAAAAACTCAGCGGCGATCTAGCGGAAAGGAACCTCATGTACCGCACGCAGATTGAAAACTTGAGGGAGAAACATTTCCTCTTTTCCATGAATAGCGACCTGAATATCACTTATATCAGTCCTTCCATCAGCCATGCGATGGGATATGCTCAGAAAGATTGCATCGGCCACTGTTCAAAGCACCTCACGAAAAACTCGATTAATCTTCAAGCCAGAAGACACCTTAAAACCCGTTTCCCCCAAAAGGTTGTAAACAAATTCATATGCGAGGCCTACCACAAGGATGGCAATATACGAACTTTGGAAATAGAAGTGATCCCGGTCTTGAATACCGATGGTCGTGTCATGGCCTGGGAAGGCATCGCCCACGATGCCACGGATAGCCACACGCTGCAAAAATTGAAAGAATACCTCAGTCAATCCTATATGGCGCTGCATACCCTGCTGCAGACTTCACTGGAACCCATCTCATTGCTCGAACTGCTGGAAAGAACCTTGGCAATTGTCTTGTCTGTATCCTGGCTTTCCATCCAGCACAAGGGTGCCATTTTCCTGACTGATGAGGAAACGGGTGAATTGGTACTGAAGGCCCATTGCGGGCTGGACGCGGCGCTCGTCGTGGCGTGTCATCGGGTGAAATTCGGACAATGCCTATGCGGCAAGGCGGCCCTGAGAAAAATGGTGATCTTTTCGAAACAGGTCGACGAACAGCACACGACTACCTTTCATGACATGCACCCACATGGCCATTATTGTGTTCCGATTCTAAGCCATGATCAAAAACTGCTCGGTGTTTTTACTTTTTATCTCGATATCAATCACGCCAAAAATGATGAGGATGTCGCATTTCTTACGGCAATCGCGAATACTCTGGCGAACCTTATCCAGCAAAAACGGTTTGATGGTAAAAATGCAAATAGATCCGCTCATGTTGGCAACATGTAAAAAACCGGTTGTTCTACCGGGCATCCTGATTCTGCTAGCGCTGATCGACGAGCAGATGCCGGTGGTCGGGCCATGATGTTGTTTTAAGGGAGAATCCTGTGTTAACAATGGTCGGTGCCAACGGCCAACTTTCGCTAGGCCAGGCGTATGCGGGCCAATACTTCGACGTAGAATCACGGGAAGATGGCTCCATCTTGTTGAAACCGATGACTAGGGTTCCCGAAAAGGAAGCCTGGCTGTACACACCGGACATGCAGGCACAACTGGAACGTGGGGAGGCCTGGATGACATGCCGATCATGATAGCGTTTATGGCAAGAAGTGAGGAAATGATGGTCTTGGTTCTCCTGTTGACGAGCCTGCTGGCCAGCCCCGCGAGCCTGGCGGCCGGTTTCGACTGTACCAAGGCACATACCCCGGTAGAAAAACTGATCTGTGCCGATCCCGGGTTGTCCCGTCAGGACGAACAGATTAGCCGCCTCTACGCCGTCCGGCGGCAGGCCGTCACCGAGTCAACCGCCCGCCAGTCGCTCCAGGACGGGCAAGTCCGTTGGCTACGCCAATCGCGCAATATCTGCATCGATATGGCCTGTCTCAAAAAGGCCTACGAGGCCCGGCTGGCCGAATTATCTCCCCCGGAACCCGCTCCCCCAGTGGCTGACAGGGCCGCGCCCCAACCCTTGGCGGCGGAGCCCCTCCCATCCTTCGTGATATCGGCCCAGGGCGAGCAGTCCCTGGAGTTTTCGGTGCCTCGCTTTGGCCGTTATGCGGTCACCGTCAGCAGCCCCCAGGGTACGGCCCTGCAACTGGTGGATCGAGTGGCTGGGCCATCTGCGGTGCAGGGGGTGGCGGGCCAGGCGGACGGACGCTGGGACGGGTTTCTCGACCGGGGCCGCTATTTGTTGCGCCTGACGGGTTCAGGTTCAAAACAGGCGAGCGGAGAGACCAAGGTGACGGTGCGGGCCTTTACCGCCCTGAACGACCCCGTCCCCCAACTGGTATTGTTAAAACCGGAACAAAGCAACCTGGCGGATTTTAGTCAGCGTGCCTATTGGCTGGATGTCAAGGAACCCCGCACT
>JBAXSA010000429.1:0-2674 GCA_037130945.1 Pseudomonadota bacterium
GGCGAATCATTGGGTCGCCCTAGCTGGCATCGCTGCATTCGGACTCATGCTCGCCCTCCGTGAGGATTGGGAACGTGTCGCTGGCCATCAGAAGTTCCGGCGCATCCTTGGCGTTCTTGGCGTGGCCATCGTCGTGCTAACCGCGCAGTATCATTTCGATAAAGCGGATACTGGCTGGCCGTGGATGGTTTTACTGGCCATTGCTGCCGTCCGTTTCCGTCCGGCTCTGATCTGGGCAGCGGCTCCAGGTTATTTGGCGACATCGTTGATGGTCGTCTTCTGGAGCTCGTTCGGCGGGCAGAATTCTTCCGGCTGGCCGCTCATCTGGTCGGCTTTGATTGTGCTCATTAATCTGGTCGCCTTGTGGCGCCTCATAGGCCGTCAAGGCGACGCAAGTAAGGCCCTCCGGAGCGCCCTTTCGTTCGCCTTGGCCATCGTGGTATTTGCTTCGCTTCATCATCTTTCTGGCGGCCTTCTTTCTTCGTCATCAAGGTCGGACGCCGCTTGGGGGCTGACTTTTCTGTGGTCTGCCGGCGGCTTATTCATGGTTGCCGCGACGATCATGCTCCGTCGTTTGGGAGTGACGCCCGCCGATCTTTCGCTGACTGTTCTGGGCTCCGTGCTTGGCTTCTTCATTCAAGCAGCGATCTCAGGACCAGCGGGACTCCAGCACCTTGACCTTGTGCACGCCCCCTTCATCCTGCTCGGCCTCGGCTGCCTGCTTCAAGTGTTGGCCGTGCATACCAAGGGGCAGGGTGATTGGGGGACGCTGCAACGGTCGTTGTCTGGCGTGGGTTTGCTTGTCATGGTTTTCATCATGCTTTCCAATCTGCCCGGTGCGGGCGTCTCGCTCTTCTGGGCCTTGGCTTCCGTGCTGACGTTTGTCATCGGGCACTTCCTGACGACGCGTTCCCTGCGTATGCTTGGTGTCGCCGGCCTCGTCATCGCGACGCTCCGCGTGCTTACGCACGACATCACCGACATGCTGGGCCGTATCGCCGCCTGCGCCGCCGTGGCAGTCGCTTTCTTCGGCGTCGCCTGGCTCTACGGACGCATCATCGCCGATAAGAAGGACGCCTGACGGTATTGGTCCGCGATCTGGTTAGGGTCGTTATCGGCTCTAAAAATAATACAAAATAATGCCCCTCGCTTTGCATGAGGCCGGGGGCATAATGTCGGCGTGATCACCCCGACATCCTTGAGGGGTATCTCGTTTTTCCGCCGTTTTGCTGAGCTTTCCGCAAGACATACCGCTTACGTCCCTGCCGACGCGGTTCATCGATTTTATCGATGAACGCCAACGCAGGTTCGCTGTTATGATATTTCCCCATGCCTAACTCGACCCCGCCTCCCTTGCCTACGCCCTCCGGCCGACCCATCGCCGCTGCCCCTCCTGCGGCGGATGGTCCGAGCCCGCTGGCCGAAAAACTGCGTGAGCTCGGCATGCTGCCGCCTTTGAATCTCAAGGGCGAGTATGCGCTTGGGGCTTGGTGGACAGGGCGTATCGGCGGAGTGCTGGCCCTCGCCGCCGTGATCTTCTATGGTGTCTATCTGAATATTACAGGAGATTTCCCGCCATGGGTCTTGGTCGGCGAGATTGCTGCGATCGGTATCGCGATTTTCTGGGTCAGCCTACGGCTCTCACTCCGGAACCAGGATCTGGGGAGGGTCATCGGGGCCGCCGGCTTAGGTGTCCTGCAGTTTACCGCCTGGTCGACCTATGGACTGGCAAAATTCAAACTCTTTGAATCGGTGATCGGTTCCTCCGTCCTGCAGTTCGTGGCCGCGATTGGCGTGGTCGTGATCGCCCTGTGGCGCCAAGACAAGTTGTTTGCCCAGCTCGCGGTCATATTCGCCGGCTTGGCTGTCTTCTTCGCTATCCAGAATCCCGATGGTGGGGTGACGATCCCATCCTCTGTCACCATGCTGGGCATAGCCATGGTCGCCCTGATCGGCGTGGTGCTCATGTTGCGTGGTGGTTGGGGCTCGGCCGGCTGGCTGGGTCTCCTCGTCTCGCAGCTTTGCCTGGGCTATTGGCAATACCACCTCGGCACCGGTCATTACTCGGTTTCGATTCAGCTGACGGCTTTGGGCTGCTTCGCTATCCTATGGGTCGCCGGCCGATTGCTCACGGACCCCAAGGTAATCGGGGGTAATCGGTCGCACGAAAGCTTCCAGTTAGCTTCATTCTTCGTCCCGGCTTTGATCGCCTTTGTCGCCTGCAATCCGGCCGATTACGGTCGTTCGAACCTCGGCTTTATGCTGGCGGCCATCGCGCTGGTGCTCGGCTGGTTGGAGCGCACTCGTTTTGCGAACATCTCGCAGATCATGTTCATCTCGTCCCTGGTCTTCGCGGCAGCTGGCATGACGGTGCGCCTTAATGATAATCTCTGGATTGCCTGGTTGCTTGCCGCCGCCTTGGCGCAGCTGCTAGCATCCCGTACTAAATCCAGCTCCCTTGGCCGCATGGCGACGGAGGCATTGGCCGCCGTTTCCGCTTACTTCCTAATTTTCAACGTGGCAGGTCCTACCGCAGCGTTAGCTGACTTGAAGCCGATTGTTCTAGTGTACCCGTGGGCATCCTTGGTCGCCATCGCTGGCATGGCTTTACTCTTCTCGCTCCGGGAGGATTGGGAGCATACCGACGAATGGCAGCATTTCCTCCGAATCTGCG
>JBAXSA010000430.1:0-2665 GCA_037130945.1 Pseudomonadota bacterium
ACGGCGAACTCCTGGCGCTGGGCATTCAGACCGCCCATTGTCTTGCTGGCTGGGGCGTGACGCCGGGGGATCGCGTGGTGTTTTTGTTACCCACCGGGGTGCCCTTGTTGCGATCCGTACTGGGCTGCTGGCTATGTGGGGCGATTCCGGTGATTCTGCCCGAAGCCATCGGTACCGGGCGTTCCGATCTGGGTGTCGAACGGCTGCGGGGGATTTTGCGCACACTCTCACCCCGGTTGGTGTTGACCTCGGCGCGGTCGCAGGATCGCATCAACTGGACCAGCGAGTTTCCCGAAACCCGGCTGATCCTCTGCGAGCAGATCATGGGTTGCTCACCGAATGGCCATCCCGAACCACCGTATCGTCCGCAGGGCGACGAGATCGCCCTGCTGCAATTCAGCTCCGGCAGCACCGGCACACCCAAGGGCTGCATCATCCGCCATGCCCAGATGGTCCATAACCTCACCGGCATTGCCGCCCGCGCCCGGATCACCACGAATGGCCTCGACCGGATGCTCTCCTGGGCACCCCTCAACCACGACATGGGCTTTAATGCCGTCTTCACCGCCTTGTTGTGGGGCATCGACCTGGTCCTGATTCCCACCGAAGCCTTTAGCCGTTCCCCGCATCTCTGGCTGCAACGCCTCAGCGAGACCCGCGCCACCATTTCTCCGGCGCCGCCCTCCGCCTATCGCATCCTCTCCCGGCTGGCCGCCTCCCGCTATCTACAGGCCATTGACCTGAGCCACTGGCGATATGCCTGGATCGGCGCCGAACCCGTCTATCCCGCGCACCTCGCGGAATTCGACGCGGCCTACGCCGGGCGCGGGCTGCCCGCCTATACGCTACGTCCCAACTACGGCATGGCCGAAACTGTCGTGATGACCGCCATGCTCCCGCCCGAGGAACCGGTGACTCGTCTCACCGTGGATCGGGATCATTTGAGCGCGACGGGCCGGGTGGTCTTGGTCGCCCCGGCGTATCCCCGGGCGCTGGGCCTGATCGCCTGTGGCTATTCTTTGGACGGCATGGCGTTACGGATTGTCGATGCCGATGGCGAGGTGCTGGGCGAACATCACCAGGGCCACATCCAGGTCCGTGGCCCCAGCGTCACCGAGGGCTATTGGGGCGAACCGCCCCGCGACCCAGCCGACTGGCTCGATACTGGCGATTTGGGGTTTTGGCACCGGGGTCAGGTGGTTATTTCAGGTCGCGCCAAGGACATCCTGATTCGCAATGGCCGTAATCACGCCGCCAACGACCTGGAGTGGGCCATCGAACAGGCCGATCCCCAGCGCATCAAGCGGGCGGCGGTCTTTTCCGTCCTGACCGGCGGCCCGCATGGCGAGGAAATCGTCGCCGTGGTTGAGGTGAAGTGTCCAAAGTGTTCGGCAGAGGATTTTTTGCAACTGAAGGGTAGCATCCGTGAGGAGATCATCGCCCAGGCCGATGTGCAGGTGGATCACATCCTGTTCGTTCCTTCGGGAACCATCCCCCGCACCACCTCCGGAAAGATTCAACGGGGCGTCACCCGTGAACGCTACTTGGCGGGTACCCTGACATGATTCTCGATCCTACCCCCGAAGCAGTGATCGCGGTGATCCGGCAATTGTCCAGCGAGGGCCAGATTGATCGAGACGTGGCCCGTCTCCCGCTGACGCCCGACACGACTATGGATCAACTCGCCCTGGAATCGTTCGATCTCATCGTTCTGGCGGATAGTCTCGCCACCCACTTTGGTATCGACCTGAATGAGCGCATTGTTTTTGAACCGACGCTCACCCTGGACGAGCTGGCCAGACGAATAGTGGGGGGGCTTCAAACTTTTCTCCCCTCTCCCTCTGGGAGAGGGGCCGGGGGTGAGGGGATTTTTCAGGTGCCAATATTGGCGGAGTGGGAAGCTTTCGTGACTCGGCTGGGGTCGTCCGAGTGGGCCGATCAGGCGGTTGAAGAGTTTCGCCATCTCTCACGGCGGATGAGCGCCGGGCTGTTCGATCCAGAGACCCCCGAACCCACCCGCCAAGCGCTGGGGGCTTCGATTAAAAGGTGTCTCCTGCCAATGATCGCATGGACCGGAACGGCGAATCGTTTCTATACCAAGCCGCTCGGTTACGCCGGGGATTTTTACACGATTGAGCTGATTTACCAGAATCTTCCCCAAGGTGAGGGACAGCTGGGTGCCTTGGTTGACCGGTGTTTTCTCGAAGCCCCGGCGTCCCGTGCGGTCCGTAATCGACGCGGCCTGCTGGCCGATGAAATGGCGCGGCTGATTCCGGGCCGGTCTCCCGGCCAGCCGCTACGGGTCATGAGCCTGGGCTGTGGCCCCTTGCGGGAGGTCTTCGATGTGTTTCATCGGCTCGACGAGGCAACCAGGCTGGAGGTCGTGGCCGTGGACATCGACCCACGCGCCTTGGATTTTGCCCAGCGACAAGCGCAAGCGGCAGGTGTAGGCAGCCGGGTGCGTTTCATTCATGCGGATTTGATGGCCGTCGGCGATATTGATCTGGTCCCGCAAGATATGATCTACAGCGTTGGTCTGGTCGACTACTTTGATGACCCTGCGGTCGTCCGATTGCTCGACTGGATTTATGACCGTCTGGCCCTGGGTGGCCGGGCGTTACTTGGTAATTTTCACCCCTGCAACCCGGATCGGGCGCTCATGGAT
>JBAXSA010000431.1:0-2662 GCA_037130945.1 Pseudomonadota bacterium
GTAGGCCCGACAGATCGATCTCGGCGGCGGGGGGCGGCGCGGCTGGTGCGGTTTCATCCGCATAACGGTAACGCAGTCCCAGCAATTTGCCCATCACCCCGAACAGCGGATCTTCCTCCACCGGTTTCTTCACCACCTCATCGCAGCCCGCCGCCAGTATCCCGGCATGATCTTCCTCGAAGGCACTCGCCGTCAGCGCCACGATCTTCACATCCCGGTCGCCCGGCAACTCGCGGATCCGGCGGGTGGCCTCATAGCCGTCCATCACCGGCATCCGCATGTCCATGCAGATGAGTCGCGGCTGCCCGGTCAGATAGCGGTCGATGGCCTGCTGTCCATTTTCTGCCGTCTCCACCTCAAATCCGACCAGGCCGAGGAGCTGGCAAACCAGTTCCCGGTTGTCGGGCTTGTCGTCCACGACCAGAATGCGCAGTTGGCCCGCCGGCGCTTCCAGCCCCACGACCCGACCCTGATGAACCACCTGCTTCAGTGCCGGGGTGTCCGTGGACGGCAGGGGAAGGCTCAGCCTGAAGACGCTCCCCCGGCCGGGTTGGCTCTCCATGCCCAGTTCTCCTCCCATCAGACGGGCGTACTCGCGGCTGATGGCCAGTCCCAGTCCGGTGCCTTCGCCCTTGGCAATGCCGGATTCGGTCTGGTAGAAGGGCTGGAAGAGCTTAACCTGCTCGTCTTGGGTAATGCCGGGCCCGGTGTCGGTGACCTCGAAGCAGATACGTCCATTGCAGCCTTTGACCCCGAGATTCACCTGACCCCGATCCGTGTACTTGACGGCGTTGCCCAGCAGGTTGATGAGGATCTGTTTGAGGCGGTGGGCATCGCCCAACACCTGACTCGGCAGTCCGGGGTCGCGTTCCAGGGTAAACGCCAGGCCCTTTTCTTCCGCCCGGATGTGGATCATGTCTGCCAGTTCTTTCAGCAGTTCGCCGAGATCAAACGCGGCCGGTTTGATTTCTACACGGCCCGCCTCGATGCGGGAGATTTCCAGGACATCGTTGATCAACGCCAGCAAGTGTTGACCCGAACGGTTGATGGTGGCGAGTCGCTGCCGGCTCTTGTCGCTCATCCCTGAGTCCCTTTCCAGGAGGCGCGCAAAGCCCAGAATGGCATTCATGGGCGTCCTCAGTTCGTGGCTCATGTTCGATAGAAAAACACTCTTGGCACGATTGGCGGCGTTGGCGGCGACCATGACATCGCGCAGTTTTTGTTCCGAGAGTTCGCGTTCGGTCAGATCAACGAACTGCACCAGTAGATGATCTTCGTCATTGAGACGGGTGGGTAGTATTTGACATTCAACCCAGACTGCCTTGCCAAAGGACGTCACCACGTTGACCTCACGCCGCCGCGGGTGGTGATCCGCCAAGGCCGCCAAGCCGTCATCGAGCAGCCCGGAGACGCGCCATGCGGCAATCTCTCTGAAGTTTTGGGCCAGCAGGGCTTCGCACGTGGCGCCCACGAGTCGGGCATAGGCCTCGTTGCCCAGCACACACTGGCCGGTGGCAGCGTACACCACCATTGGCAGGGGTGAATTGAGCAGAATGGTGCGGTTGAAATCGAGGGCTTGGGAAAGGCTCTGGGTACGTTCTGCGACTAGATCTTCGAGTACCCGCCGACCTCGATACAAACTGTTGCGCATGTTTTCGAGTTGACCGGCCAGACGGCCGACTTCGTCGCTGCGATGCCAGTCCAGCGTCGTGGTTAAATTGCCATGGGCAATCTGCTCGGCAAAGGCCACCAGTCGTCGTAACGGCGACAGTAACCGGTAGCGCATCGTCAGCATGACCAAAACGAATGACAACGCCATTTGAACGAGTAAAATCGTGACTTCGACCAACTGGTGCCGACGGGCCTCGATTTTTTTCAACCCATCATCGATTTCCACCTCCACGCTGCCGATGGGTTGGTCGCTCCGCATCACCGGATGCGACAGGATCTGACTATTGCCCAGTTTGCGGTCTTCGCGGATGACGTCGATCCGCAACAGGGATTCCTGGCTCCGTATGCTGACACGCACCAGCTGCGGATTCTGCATGACCGCGTCCACAATGACACGGATTGTGGTTTCATCCATCTTCCACAGGGCCTCGCCCACTGCGCTGCTGAGTACCTGGGTGTTGTGTTTCAGGTCTGCCTGTATTTCCTGTTGCGCATATTCTTCACGTAGCTTGACCGCCAGTCCCCCACCAATCAGGGCGGGCAGCGTCAAGCCCATCAGCATGGTCATCGTCAGCACCCAGGCCAGACTGCACAGATTGATGCGCATCATGAAATTTCCTTGTAGGCGTATCGGGTAGTCATTGAAAAGGGACGCCCTTCATTTGGCAGGCACGCCAGCCGCCTTGAAGGCATCGTTCGACATTCGGGTCATCAGGTTGTCTGCCAGGACATGATAGGGCGGGACAAACGAGCCTTCAGCGAAGAAGGCCGGTTTGGCCTCAAGTACCGGGTTGGCGTCGACCAGGGAAGACACAGAGACCAGCGACAACTCGGTGACCACCCGGTTCTGCACGGCCTTGCCAATAAAATAGTTGGCCACCATCTCTGCGGCCTCCAGTCGCTTGTCCTTCAAATCGGCCACGAAATTGAGGGTATCCATCCACACCAGATCAGCTTCCCTGAAGTGGAGCAGTTGCCAGTCACCGCCCTC
>JBAXSA010000432.1:0-2650 GCA_037130945.1 Pseudomonadota bacterium
ACCGTGGTGGCGGGCTGGGGTTTTGGAGGTCAAGATAGGGTTGTGGCGTCAGATGCTCCTCAGCCAACAGATGGGCGGCCACAGGGGCATGAGGCAGTTGCCGGGCGTTGACATCCTTAAGTTTTGTCCACTCGCCACCATCGCTTATATCGAGGTAGTGGCGACCGACAAACCCCAGACACATGACCAGGTAAAATATTTCCCGCACCTCGTCTTGCTGGGCAGTCAAGCGACTCAGATGAATATCGTAGAAATCATCTCCGGCGTTGTGAGAGTTGAACAGAGTAATCTGAAGCGGAACGGCAATTTGATTCCAATCCGGATAGTTGGCCATAATCTCGTCGACCCACGCCACCAGGGCAAACATGGCCTCATCCACGTCTTGTGGGCGCTTACTCACTGCCAAGGCCCGGGCTCGCCCCTCATCGAGGGTGGCACGAAGCCGCGCCTGAAAATCCTCGGGAGACTCGACCAGACTTCCACCCTCTTCCCGCAATCGGCGTTCGAGTTCGAGAATGTATGAGAATGTTGGCGAAAAAAAATCCACCAAGCCGGGAAGTGACTCGTTCAAGTTAATCCTCCCTCACCACAAGCAACTTCATGACTGTGTCCTTGGAATCCAGTGGTCCCAACACAGCGATGTTCCCCACCTGCCGGATTCTTTTCCAATGAGGCGACTGGGTATCAATGCCAAAGTAGGTATAACGACTACTACGCTGCGGTAGCTCCTCGGGCGGCACGGGCAAGTAGTCGATTTTTAATCCAAACAGCGCTGACTGACGGAGTCGAGGCATGTCTTCGCGAGAGCAGATCTTTCCAACTTTTTGCAGCATCGCCCATAGATCCGCCCCCTTCATGGCGCTGTCGATCATGAGGTAAAACCGCGACCGCTCGCCGACAAAGAAATTTTGTGGCAATAGCGCATGATAATACTCACCATCGAAGATTAGGCGAATCCCGGTTTCGGGACCACTGGTTAACGCGGTCACCAGATCACCGATCAACCGGATGGCAAGATCGAAACACAGCCAAATATTCTCATGATCGTAGGGAGGAAGCCGAGAACCTGCACCTTCCTTGGCCGAATTCTCGCCCAAAGCCGTGACTTCCTCAGAGAAAATCGACAGTTCGCCCACCAGTTGGCGCAACAGGCCATAAGCGGCCTCGGGGTGGAGTTGCCCCCCTTCCAGATGGTGATGAAAGAGGGGAATATAGCGATTGAGGGTCTGGAGGATCACCAGCCGCAGGATGTCTTGGATCGTGCTAGCGGTAGCCCGCAGGCCACGTTGCCGCTTGATGGCGGAGAATTCCTGGCCACGCGCCGTCAGGAGATCGCGCATTCCCTTGAGGAGCCGATTCAAGACTAGAGACGAATCGATGGTCAAACAGGGCGGAACATATTCATGAGAACAGCGCACACCGGTGCCAGTCGGCTGAGGAATCAATTCGGCCAGCTTAATAAGCTCGTAGGCCTCACGCTGTGCCGGGAAATCGGGATCCCGATCAAACAGCAGAACTAACTCATGGTCGAGTAGATCGATTTCCACTGCGGGCGCGGCGGCATCGTAAAAATCGTGACATTCGCGACGCCGCAGATGGTAACGGAGCGGTATGGTACCAGCCTTGGTTTCCACGGCGACATTGGTCTCGCGGGGACGATAACGTGGTAGGCCCAGGTATACCCCGAGGGGGCCACCAGCGGGATCCAGCCGACCCTCGAAACTACGCGACGCGAGGCGGGCATTGGGATGAGCGGCCTCGGATCCGGCTTCAAGCGCCAGGCCATCGCGTGTGATCACCCGGCACTGAAGTACCTCGAATAACTGGGCAAGCAACGCCTCATCCCTGATTCGCAAGACCCGAATCCCCCAGCCATGCGGGGCACTTCGTTGCCACAAATCCTGGAGACCCTCCTGGTGGTAAAGGTCTTGTTGTTGCAGGTGCTGGGGGGTCAAAAATTGACCTTGGCACCAGTAAATCGGGAGGTTGTTGCGCATCAGAATACGTCACCCAGTTTCTTAAAGTTTTGAAAAGCTTTGCCTCTCGATCAACGCGGAGGCCCCCTTGCCATGCATAGAGTCCTTAAGGATTTGGTCGAAAACAACTTCCCTACAGACCCCGTTCGCCCTGAGCTTGTCGAAGGGTGAACGGAAGGTTTCGACAAACCGCCCTTCGACTGTTCGACGGGCTCACAGCTCAGGGCGAACGGAAGAAAAGGATCGAGCATCAAGCTGAATTTTGGGAAGTTGTCTGTGGCCAAATCCTTACACAAATCAGCGTGATTGAACTTAACCATGCTCCGCCAACACCGATGTTATCAACACTCGCGCACGACCATCCCAGCTAGGGCCAAAAAAACCGCAGACAGGTTGCGACTCGGATTATCATATAGAAATTAAGTAGGGTGTCCAGAGGCCGGGGGCGAAGCCAGGTAACTTCTCAATAACTCATGGCACGCCGGATGTTGCCGAAGCACGGCTCTTTGGGAATTCCCGTGGCCATCAAGTATATTGATTTCAATATGTTAAACTATTGATAGAGAAAATTTATGAAGACTAAAAATGAACTTATAGATGCAATGAAGATTTTTCTTAATACAGCACTCCTACTTGATTTGTGGAAATTTAACGTGATATTAAAATTTTATTCA
>JBAXSA010000433.1:0-2643 GCA_037130945.1 Pseudomonadota bacterium
CGGAAATTGCCTCTACCCGCGTGAAGTGGACATGGGAGCAGATTACCGATGCTCTGGGCAAGCAGTACCAGTTCGATATCAGCAACAACAGTTGGAGCGCCGTTGATCCTTTCGGTGATAATTTCAACAGTACCAATCTCACCTTTGCCTACGAGGCGTTGCGGCGCGGGGTGGAGGATGGACGCGGGCAGAATGGCACGGTTTTTGTCTTCTCGGCAGGCAACAGCGCCTCATCCGGCGACAACACCAATTACCACAATTTCCAGAATGCTCGCGAAGTGGTTGCGGTTGCGGCGGCGGAGAGTGATGGCTCACTGGCCAGTTTTTCAACCCCCGGCGCAAATGTGCTGGTGGGAGCCTACGGTGTGGGACTCTTGACCACCGACCGTCATCAAGCTGGATTGGGGATGAATCCCTCAGGAAATTATGCCAACTTCACCGGCACATCCGCTGCAGCTCCAGTGGTATCGGGCGTCGTAGCGCTGATGCTGGAGGCGAATCCAAAGCTCGGCTATCGTGATGTCCAGAAAATTCTGGCACTGAGCGCTTCGCATCCCGATACACAGTCATGGAAGATCAATGGTGCTTCAAACTGGAATCTTGGCGGCCTGCATTACAATGATGGCATGGGGTTTGGGCTTGTTGATGCCTACTCTGCTGTTCAGTTGGCCAAAACATGGACGGACAGCAATACCGCCATTAACGAGGTGTCGGATTCTGCTCGCGCCTTTGGGTTGCACGATGCCATTCCTGATGGTGATGGCAAAGTCTATTCCAGGACATTCAAGATCGACAGCGCCATGCAGGTTGAGCATCTGGAGCTTGGCATTGATCTGCGGCACACTCGTTTGGGAGATCTTGTCATTGAGGTCATCTCTCCGAACGGCACGGTGTCGCGTCTGATGGATCGCCCGACCGTCAATGCCGAGCAGCCTTTTGGTTTGAGCGGGGTTGACAGTGGTGTGCCGACACACCTGCTTTGGGATTTCTCAAGCGTGCAGTTTATGGGTGAGCAAGCCGCAGGCGACTGGACGGTGGTGGTCAAGGATGTGCGAGCCGAAGAGACTGGCACCATCTACAGCATGTCGTTGAGGGTCTATGGCGAGCGTGCGGATGGCAATGATACGTACGTGTTTACTGAAGAGGGGTTCAGGCAGCAGGGTACCGCAGTGTTGCAGGATGAGAGTGGTATCGATACCATCAATGCGTCGGTGATGCTCCATGACACCTTCATTGATTTGAGTGGGGGGCTGATAGCGGCTGAAGGTGTGACGTACAGAATAGCGGCTTGGAGCGTGATCGAGCAGGCCTTTACCGGCGCTGGCAATGACCGTCTTGTTGGCAATGGAGTTGTCAACTGGCTGAAGGGTGGCGCAGGCAATGACACACTGGAGGGTGGCGCTGGCAACGATACTCTTGATGGCGGGACTGGCAGTGATACCGTTGTCTATGCGGGCGCCATGGCTGAATACAATATTTCCTGGCATCCTGACACGAAGCAGGTGACCGTGATCGATCATAAAACCACCGGAAGAGATGAGGGGAGTGACACGCTTGTCGGTATTGAGCATATTCGTTTCAGTGACGTCAATTTTTCACTCAGCGCCATGGTTGGCAATCACGCTCCAGTTGCCAAAGCGACTCTTTTTGATACCCCCATACTTTTCGCCAAAGGCATGGGCATTCAGTATGATTTGCCGGACAATGCCTTCACTGATGCCGATAGTGGCGGCAGCGCTAATGTGCAGATTGAGATCAGTGTAGCCTCTGGCGGCGAGCTGCCCGAATGGCTCAGCTATGACCCGGTCACCCGGCAATTTTCAGGTGTGCCGCCGGTTGACCTGCAGGGCCAGATCAAGTTGCTGCTCACGGCGATTGACGAGTTTGGCACAACGGCTTCCGATATCCTTACCCTCCAGTTTGGCGACAACCAGGCGCCGGTGCTCGACAATCCATCCGAGAAGGTTCTCCTTGAGGATGCTGGCCTCGTCGCCCTGGCTATTACCGCACCGGTAGACCCGGAGGGCAAGGCGGTGACGGTCAAGGTCCTTGACATCCCGACCTTCGGTGCCATGCTCGACAAACTTGGCAACATCGTCAGTGTCGGCTCAGTGTTCAGCGCAGATGCCTTCAGTGAGTTGCATTACCAGACGGCCTCTGATGCCAATGGCAATGCAGGATACCTCCGCTACCAGGCCACCGATGCTGATGGCGTTATGGCCGAATCGTCGCTGCACCTCTTTCTTGATGCCGTGAATGATGCCCCGCGTTTCGCAACAGCCGGAAGCAAACTGGTGCTCAACTATCCTGCCCAGTCTACCGTTACGCTTGACATGAATCATCCGGTTGATCCAGAGTCGGTTCTTACGACGGTACGCCTTACCGAGCTGCCAGCCATGGGGTTGGTATCGCTGGATGGCCATGCCGTTGTGCTGAATCAGGTGCTCACCTTCGATCAGCTTGATCGTCTCAGCTTTACCCTTGCCGAAAATGTCAACGGGCCGATTGGCGCGGTCTCCATTCAGGCGGTTGATCCAGAGGGGCTTGCTACCAACTGGAGCCTCTCGCTTGAAGTGCAGGGGGCAGCGGCTTCCAATGTCGGGACGGCTGGAGCTGATGCGCTCTATGGCAGTATTGGTAACG
>JBAXSA010000434.1:0-2619 GCA_037130945.1 Pseudomonadota bacterium
TAGGACCATTCGGATGCTGTCTGTATCCAATTCAGGAGCGGATGGGAACACTCGAACGAGCCGGCGCGTTCAAAATCAGTGCCCACCACGTACCCGCAGAGCGTATCGAGAGTCGGCCGCGAGGGAAGTCCCGTCACCTCCACCCATTGAAAACCATGATAGGTAAAACGGGGTTCCCAAGACTCCACCCCATTGCCCTTGAGGGTGTAGGTATCAACCTGGACTTCGCATTCGGTAACCAACACTTCGTAATTGGAGCGGTCAAGCCGCCCGTCCGGCGTCCGGCGATCCCCATATTCCAAACGAATTTGTGTGCCCGCCATTCCCTTGACCGTGAGCTTTGCCCAGCCGGCTATATCCTGGCCCATATCGAACTGATAGGTTTGGGCGGCCACTTTTTTAACGCTGACGGGCCGGATCGCCTTGAGGACGCGAATGGGCGGCATCATTTGGGCCGTCAAGCGCCCCTGAGGTCCCTCCACCTCCCGGGCCAGACTCCAGCCCACAACCGAACCGGACCGCCCGGTCCAGTCGCCAAGCTCCTTGCGGGCATCATACTTCTCCCCGCACCGGACGGAATTGAACACAATCGGACCCCGGTCGTTGACCTGCCAGGAAGAATCCGTATTCCACACGTCCTGAGTCCCGTCGTGGTAGGAGATATGGATTTGCATCCGCAGGGCTGGCGTGCTTTTCCAGACGGATGTGTAAAACTGCCAGGCATCCTTTTCTAAATTATTATAGAAGCCGTTCCCCAAAATAACACCTGCCACATTCTGGCCCGGCGCCAGTAACGCGGTGACATCGTGGGTTACATACAAGAGGCGCTTGTCATAGCGCGTGAAACCCGGGTCCAGTACATGGTCGCCCACCCGCTGTCCGTTCAAGTACAATTCGTGATAGCCCACGCCGCAAACATAGGCGCGGGCGGAAAGAATTTTACTTCGGGCAGAAAACGACTTGCGGAAAAAAGGCGCCGCATGCGCGGAAGACTGGTCTTCAGCCGCGATCGCAATCCAGCGGGAGGTCCAGTCCTCCGGATTCAGCAGGCCCATCTCAAACCACGCCGCAGGGGCCCATCCGCTTTCGCCTCCCGCGCGATCCCACACCTTGACAGTCCAATAGGCGCGCACACCCGACGGCAGGGATTTGCCATGATACTCGACCTGGGCGGAGGCCTCGGAATCCACCCGCCCGCTATCCCACAGGTCGCCCGTTTCCGCCTGCAACCGGTCGGGATGAGTTGCCACCAGGATGCGATAGCTCTTTTGCAGGCAATTACAGCGGGTCGCCACAATCTGCCAGCCCAGACGGGGAACCCGCACATCAATGCCCAACGGATTCGACTGGTATTCACAGGTCAGGGCGATCACACCCAGCGAATCCTGCGCAGATGGCTTGCGTTTCAACGACACCGCCTTTTTTGATTTCATATGCCGATCTCCCCATGCAGGCCTGAAACTCAAAGGGTTTTTTATCATCATCCGATGGGTGCCAGTCTCAGCAAGGCGCCCTGACCGGGCGCCAGAAAGGCCTGGTGGTCGTAGAAGGGGGTCTCTTCCCCGGTATAGGCGGACACGATAGCGGCCACCTTCAGGCCGGCGCGCAGTTCCAGGCAAACAAAGATGGACCGGGCCAGATCGGGGTTGACCATCAGAATATAGGGTGTCTTGTCCGCCGCCTCGAATTCTCCGACAACCAGCGGGCCGTTGGGTGAGTTCTGGACAAACCCGGCGTCATCTTTCCCGGGACATCCCGGCGGAACCGGGCCGAGGTGGTAGGCGCGGCGCCAGGTCAGCGGCAGAAGAGTCGGCGCCAGATTCTGTATCTGGAGATTGAGGTTCTGCAGGTGGTACCAGGTCGGCGTTTCGTTGTTGAACTGGTCCACTGGACTCAGGCGGTAATTCCCATGGGCCGGTGCAAAGTAGGTGAAATAGGCGATGCCTCCGGCGCCATAGGCGAGCTGGCCGAACGCCTGGAGCTTCAGGTCAGCGTCGGTCGGCACCCGGTAGCTATAGGATCCGACGCTGCTGACGATGTTCCAGAACGGGATGTTGTGGCGTCGGGCACAGACTGTCACTTCCTGAAGGTTGCTCCAGAAGAGATTGTGCTCCGCCGGATCCTCACGGGTCAGAAAATAATTATCGTAACTCAATGCCTGTGGCTGACAGTGTTTGACAAAGGCATCCAAATACGCCGTGTACGAGGGTGCGCCGATTTGCGCGGGAGAAGCAATATTGGGAAGCAGATTGATGTAGATCCAGGCTTTAGGGTCAACCTCGCGGATCAATTCCGCCATGCGGCCCAAGCCCGGGAACAACGTCACTCCCGGCTCATCCATCAGGTAGTATCCTCCCAATCCCGGGTGGTTCATGAGTTGTCGCACCCGTTTTTGGACCGCCTTGCGAACCGCTTTCGGGTCAAATGTCAGCCAGTCATGTTTATGGAAAACAGGATCCTGCACGATCAGGGTGAGGCCCGCCTTCTGGCAGTTGGCCAGGCCGGCGGCGTCGCCGATGCCGGCCATGGTCAATCCGCAGGCCCGCGCCCGTTTCAACAGCTTGAGGTCCGGGGGGGTTTCCGTGTTCCATCCCATCAAGGGGAAGCGCTTTGCCTGTC
>JBAXSA010000435.1:0-2611 GCA_037130945.1 Pseudomonadota bacterium
ATAGGGTGCCAGGGGGATGTGAATGCAGACATATTAACTCTCCTAAAATTATACTCAGAGGATTTAATGGGCTTGAGCTTGGGATAACCGGTTAATCCCAACAGAACCCCGATGCGCCGTCTTACGGCGATACCCGTCCCAAATCAAAGTCTACACCACGAGAATGCGCAACGGGATATTGTTCGTGGGGCAGTTTGCCGCTGGTGGCAAGGCGACGGCAAATTTGTGGAACCTGTTCCTCGACAAAACTCAAGGCCTCGCTGACGCTGACCCGCTGGTTGCGGGGATGCGTGTCGGCCTGTCCCATTAAGGCTTGGAGTAGAGTATAGGTGAAAACACCATGACCCAGTTCCTTCTCGTCTTCAAGGGCCAATTGAGCCCGGTCGGTAGCAGCCAGGATATGTAAACCCGCAGTGCGGGCCAGAAAACGAAGGCTTTTCATTCCCGCCAGGTGCTGCTGCACCGTCTCGGTAGCGCCTCCCGACTGGCAGGAGTCAATAAGAACCAGGACTCGCTGTGGGGCAATGTTTTCAAGCTCCGCCCGCAGTTGATTCGCGCTCAGGGTTGCGGTCTGAAACTTCTGCCGTCCCCCGCCCTGACGAATGATGACTTTCAGGAGTTCCCCAGCGTACTCCTGAGGCACAAAATACCAGTCGTCGTCGAGAGTTACCCCGTGGCCAGCTAAATAGATCACCGCAATATCCAGCGGCGAGACCTGCCGTAGACGCTGCAACGCCTGGAGAATCCCGTCGCGGGTGACCGCCTCGTCGGTGAGAAGGGTGACCTGAACCTCCCGGAACAGACCTTGGGCCGCCCGTTCGAGTTGCGCACGAAGGGCGGTTGCGTCCGGAACCGCATAAGTCAGCGGACCCGGGGGATTGCGATAGCGGTTGACGCCTACCGCGAGCAGGTGGAGTACCGGTGCGCCGGTGGCTCCACCGGTCTTTACCACTGCCACCGCTGGTGAGCTTTCGACACCCTCGGCGCTGGTGGCCACCGCTTTGAAGACGTTTTCCCCCGACACCAGGGTCGCGTTGAATTTTTGCTCTAGCTGGTTTCCTCCACCACGGGTGGTGCCCACGCGCTTACCGTTTTGGTAGAGGGCCAATTCTTGGAGGGTGCTGCCCTGAGCCTC
The DNA here is from genome assembly GCA_037130945.1 of Pseudomonadota bacterium. Lineage (GTDB taxonomy): Bacteria > Pseudomonadota > Gammaproteobacteria > Chromatiales > Chromatiaceae > JBAXSA01. Next base: position 1,136 of record JBAXSA010000435.1, read on the forward strand.
GGCCCGCACCGGGACGGCCAGGTTTCCCGCTTCGGTAAGAGTTGGCAGGGCCGAGATGAAATTCACCAGCGGTGCCCGGTGGATACCCTGCCGGATGTCGTGAACCGATCCCAAGGTGGCCGGAGCAGCTAGCGAGGTAGGTAATAGACCCGGCTGGTAGTACTGTCCGGTGAAATTATCCAGCGGCAGATCCTGCTCCTGTGCGGCCCATTCGACCCCGGTTAGCCCGGCTGCGTTGCCATCGAAGCGGCCTAAGGCATCCACCACAGCCCAGCCTTCGGTGGTGGCGATTAGGGTGATCAGCGGTTGTCCCGTCGCGACTTGCCATAACCGGGTCGTGCCGTCCTCGGAGGCGCTGAGCAACAGCTTGCCTTCGCGGTCGAAGTGAAGATAGCGAATCGGGCCTTCGTGTCCTGCTAGATTAAGGCCCTGGGTGCCATCCAGCGACCAGAGGCGAATGTCGTGGGTCTTTTTATCCTCGGTTGCAACCACACCTCCTGCTCCGCTTATCGCCAACTGGGTTACTGGCCCGTCTGCCACCGCCCATTGCTGTCGAGGCGTTGGCTGGTTCACTGCCCAGAGGGTTGCCTGCCCGCTGGCGTCGCCCGCGATCAATAGGTTACCGTCGTCATCCACAGCCAGGCTGCGCACCGTCCCTCGATGGCCCTGATACTCGATCCGGGGTCTCTTGGTGGTGAGATCCCAACGCACGATGCGGCCATCGTCGCCCCCGGCAATGACCTGGTTGGACTGGCCTGGTAGCGGTAAAAGATGAGGAATGGCACCGCGATGTGCGGGGAAGCTGGTCAATCGTTTACTCTTGGCCAGATCCAAAATCTGCAACTGGCCTTGGGAGTCCGTTGCCACAATCGACAGGTTCCGTGTCCCCGGCACAAAGACGGCACCGCCCCCTCCGATGGTCGCAGGCAAAGCGAGGGTCTGGGATGGGCCAAAACGTGTCAGATCCCACAGCCGGTAATTGCCCGAGGCATCACCACTAAGGGCGAGCTTGCTATCCGGGCTGAGGGCCAGGGAACGGATAGGCGCGGCATGGCCACGCAACCGTGCCACCTCCCGGCCTACGCCCAGATCCCAGACGCGGAGACTTTTATCTCCTGCGGCGGTGACCAGGGATTTTTCATCCTGACTCAACGCCAGGGCAGTCACAGGGCCAGTCGCTACTTGCGGATTTACCCGCAGGCGTGGATGAATCATCGCCAAATCAATGTTTTTGTTGATTGCACGACCAATGGCCTGGCTTTGGTTGCGGAGTATCGCATCAAATCCGGGAGAGGATTCCACCCCATGAATCGCAGTCAGGCCCAGAACCAGAGCCGCCACACCTACCATGCTACGCCAACCGTTCATAAAGTCTCCATAAAGGTCAAGATGTTTTTTTTGCAACATGATTGTTTTTTGCAACTAGATTATAGAGAATGCGTGCGAGTCCGGTGCAAATTTTTTATGCCACGATGA
>JBAXSA010000436.1:0-2608 GCA_037130945.1 Pseudomonadota bacterium
GCGGGCACGGGTGAAATCAGGAATCGGGAGGGACACAGAGGGCCTTTTGGTAGGTAGAAGTAGAAGTGGAAGGGGGAAATTACAACTTGAACCCGCCGAGCAGCGCCCAGCCTTGGCTAAATACCGGCTGTCCCCAGACCACGGCGGGCGTATAGGCTGCGGCCACCTCCAGGGCTTGATCAGCGAGAATACCGGAAAGCCCCAGCACGCCGCCAGGAGTGAGCCGCTCGATGAGTAGCGGTGCCAGCTCGATAAGGGGATTGGCGAGGATATTCGCCACCACCCCATCAAAACAACCGCTGGGTGCCTCATCTGGTGCAGCCACCTGCAACCGCGCCTCGACGCCGTTGACAAGGGCATTTTGCCGGCTGGCCAGAAGGGCCTGGGGATCGTGATCAATGCCGAGCGCCATGGTGGCACCCAGTTTGAGGGCGGCAATGGCCAGAATGCCCGACCCGCAGCCATAGTCCAGAACCGCCCGGCCGTGGAGATCAAGCCCATCGAGCCAATTCAGACACAAGGCCGTGGTGGGATGGGCACCGGTGCCAAAGGCAAGACCCGGATCCAGGGTCAAAATCACCGCATCATCGCTGGCCTCTGGGGGTTGCTGACCGGTGGGACAGACCCACAAGCGCCGGCCAAATCGCTGAGGATGAAAATCCTGAAGCCACACCCGTTCCCAGGCCTGATCCGGGATCCATTCCTGCTGGAGCGTCATGGTCACGGTCTCCGGGAGCGAGGCGAGCAATGCCTGGCGAAATCCAACGGGATCGCAGGCACCATCAAACAGTCCCACCACCCGAATTTGTCTCCAGAGCGGTACGCTGCCGGGGGAGGGTTCGAGGAGTGCTTCGTCGCCTGCATCGGCCAGTGTCACCGAGAGTGCGTTCAGAGATTCCAGGAGCACTTGCGCTGCGGCAACGGCCTCCCCGGTCAGGGTGAAGGTGAATTGCAACCAACCTGTTTTAGGCATCTCTCATCCTGGTTTTATCTCGGCGGCTTTAGAGAAGATCTGACAAATGATGCTTGATTTTTGAGCATATTGTAAAATACTGCGCGATGTAGGTTTTCAGGAACAGGAACGTGACATGAACAGTAGCAAACAAACTTTGGCGGTCGTGAATTGGCGCGCAAGATGTCTGTGGGGAATGCTTGGCGTTTGGGGCACGGTTGTCCCGGTCGCATCGAACGAACAGGTTGAACCCCGTTTCGCGCTGGTGATTGGCAACGCCCAATACGAAAATATTCCACACCTGGAAGATTTCGTGAATAACGCTCAGGATATACGCAACATCCTGCATCAGATGGATTTTCAGGTGACCTACCTCGAAAACACCCGTGGTCGACGGGAGATACAGGAAGCAGTCAACCAATTCAGCGATACCCTGATGCGGAAAAGCGGTGTGGGTTTATTCTATTACTCAGGCCATGCCATGCAGATCAAGGGTGAGAACTACTTGATCCCCGTTTCCGCAAGGATTAGCTCAGAGGCGGATGTGGAACACGATGGCTACAATACGAGCCATCTGACGCGATTGCTACAACAGGCTAAAAACAGCTTCAGCATCGTGATCCTGAACACCGCCCGCGAGAATCCCCTTGTGCATGACCAACGGAGTCGTGTGGCCGAAATGGACAATCCAACGGGTTCAATTACGATTTTCACGATAGGTTCTCGAATGCTCACCGGCAACGGCCGGAATCACAAGGACACCTACGCCAAACACCTGTTGAACCATATCAACAACCCCGTGTTGATGATTCAAGATCTGTTCACGCCGGAGATGGATCGGCAACAACGACTGACCGAAGGGGCGAAGCCCGAACACGGCCAGGCAGCCTTGGCAGCGGAACGGCAGCATGTGGCAACCCAACAAACCTCGGCCCGCGAGCCAACACTCTCACCCACCATGATACTCCCCCGGCCATCTCCGACACTAACCATTGCTACACCCCCAGCGCCAGCCGTCACGGTGGAGCAGCGCGAGTGTCAACCGCCTGCCTCCGCTTCCGCCAAACGAAGCGCCATGCCTTGTTTCGGAGATATCCCTCGCGTGGATTATGTTTGGCAAATCTGTAAGCAGGAACACCTCCCAGTGATACCTCTGACAACACTCGCTAGCGCGGCACCCGTCATGGATTGTCCTTCGTTGCCCGTTTTCGGCCCAGCAACCGGAAAATTCGCAGAGCACCACTTGATCGTGGTTCCCCGTGTGGACTACGCCTGGCAATCCCGCTAGCTACCTATTGTTTGACAGGCACTTAGCGGCTGCCTCGCCGGGTTCTGGATTTTTCCAGCGTGACAGCCATGACGACGTCACGATCGCTAATCTCGACGGATTCCTCGTAGTCTTCAAACCCGGGGTGGGTGATGATGATCCGATAGTGTCCCGTTGGCAGATTCATCCCTGGCCAATAGGATTCTGGGTAATCGGCAATGGCGACATGGGACTTGGCCTTGGCCCTGTTGGGCTGGATCTCCACCGAAAACCGGTAGGAAAGACTGGCATGGACGGTCGTTGATGCGGCGGGTGGGGTAAACATCGCCACCGGCACCCCCCGCTGTGCGACAACACTTGGGAAGGGGTTCACTGGCACAGATTTTTCC
>JBAXSA010000437.1:0-2605 GCA_037130945.1 Pseudomonadota bacterium
GCCGGGAAAGACCGGCACTCACACTGCCGCCCTGAAGGGCGGGGTTTCAACCAGAGGACTTTTGATGACAGAACGAACGGTGACCGTAATCGATAACCAAACCGGCAAGCGCATTGATTTGCCGATAAATCCTGCTACCCACGGTGCCTCGGGGATTGACGTGCGCCATTTGCAAAAGGCTCTGGATCTGTTGAGCTTCGACCCGGGCTTTATGTCCACGGCGAGTTGTCGCAGCGCCATCACCTATATCGATGGCGAAGCTGGCCATCTATGGTACCGCGGCTATCCCATCGAGCAGCTCGCCGAACACTCGAGCTTTCTGGAGGTTTCCTATTTGCTGCTCTACGGGGAACTCCCCACGTCTGCTCAAATCGAGTACTTCGGAACCCTGATTGCTAGCCACAGCATGGTTCCGGAGGGAATTTTGCGTTTTTACCGGGGATTCCGTTATGACGCCCACCCCATGGCGATCATGGTCGGCGTGGTGGGGGCGCTATCGGCCTTTTACCCGGACGCGATGAACGTCACCGACCCCGTGTCCCGAGAGGTATCGGCCCATCGTCTCATTGCCAAGATGCCCACCCTGGCGGCGGCCGCCTTCAAGTATTTCCGCGATGAGCCCGTCATCTACCCGAATAATGCCCTTGGCTATATCGAAAATCTTCTACGCATGATGTTCGCGGTACCCACCGAGTCTTACCATGTTAATCCCGTGGTGGCGCGGGCCATGGAGATTATCTTCATCCTCCACGCCGACCACGAGCAAAACGCCAGTACCTCGACCGTACGTCTGGCGGGCAGTTCGCGGGCCAACCCCTTCGCGGCGATTTCGGCCGGTATTAGCGCCCTGTGGGGGCCGGCCCACGGTGGCGCCAACGAGGCCGTATTGCACATGCTGGGACAGATTGGCGATGCCAGGAATATTCCCGGCTACATCGCCCGCGCCAAGGACAAGAACGATCCCTTCCGGCTCATGGGCTTCGGCCATCGGGTTTACAAGAGCTATGATCCCCGCGCCCGCATCATCCGCAAGATCTGCTACGACCTTCTCGACGAATTGGGAGTTCGAGACAACCCGCTGTTCGAGACCGCGCTGGAACTGGAACGGATCGCTTTGGAAGACGAATACTTCGTGGAGCGCCAGCTCTATCCCAATGTCGATTTTTATTCAGGCATTATCCTGCGGGCATTGGACATTCCCATCAGCATGTTCACCGTGATTTTCACCCTGGCCCGTACCGCCGGCTGGATCGCCCAGTGGCTGGAGATGATGGCGGAGTCTGACCAGAAAATCGGTCGCCCACGCCAGATTTATGTGGGTCAAACCCAACGTGAATACATCCCCATTGGGCAGCGGGGGTGAAGGCGGGGAGAGTGTCAACACGGTTTTTAGCTCTTCCAGCCTCCCCGCAACACGGGCTCTACCTTTCAGGGTAAGTATTCTCGTCCCAGCGCGACGTATTGCCTTGCTCGAAGATCAATCTCGGCATAATCCTCGGGTTTTAAATCACGCCAGAACTTGGCAGGGGTACCGGCCCAGAGTTGCCCCGCAGGCAGTGTTTTGCGGGGCGATAACAGGGCACCCGCCGCCAGCATGGCCCGGCTTTCAATCCGTGCGCCATCCATCACAGTGGCCCTCATGCCAACAAAGGCATAGTTGTCCAGTGTGCAGTCATGCAGCAAGACACAATGCCCGATCGTCACGTCGTCACCGATATGGGTGCCTTTCCCGGTCGCAGCAACGTGAATCACGGTGCCGTCCTGGACGTTGGATCGCGTCCCAATGCGGACGCAGTTCACGTCGCCGCGCACCACACAACCAAACCAGATAGAGCTTTCTGGCCCGATGACGACATCACCGATCACTATCGCGCCGGGCGCGATGAACGCCGTTGCATCGATCCGGGGCAAGATGCCACGATAGGGCAGGATGAGGGGGGACATTGGAGGTATTAACACAAGGCCTCTCGTACTCGACTCAGTGTTTTCTTAAGCGGGCCGCGATGCACTGGCCAATCAAGGCCGGAGAGCGCACGGTGACCACCCCGGCGGCCTCCAGGGCGGCGAATTTTCCTTCCGCCGTGCCCGCGCCACCGCTGACGATGGCCCCGGCATGGCCCATCCGGCGACCGGGCGGGGCGGTCACGCCAGCGATATAGGCTACGACGGGCTTGGTGACATGGGCACGGATAAACTCGGCGGCGTCCTCTTCGGCCCGTCCGCCGATCTCTCCCACCAGCACGATACCCTCGGTCTCGGGATCCTCTTGAAACCGTGCCAGACAATCCACGAAATTCAACCCCTGGATGGGATCGCCACCAATTCCCACGCAGGTACTCTGGCCCAGGCCGACCTGGCTGGTTTGATGCACCGCCTCGTAGGTCAGGGTACCGGAGCGCGAGACGATCCCGACCCGCCCAGGCTGGTGAATGGATCCCGGCATGATGCCAATTTTGCAGGCCCCCGGGGTAATCACACCCGGACAGTTGGGACCGACGAGTACCGTCTCGCCGTCTGTCAGGACGCTACGCACTTTAACCATGTCGAGTACCGGGATGCCTTCGGTAATACATACGATCACCCGGATACCCGCATCGGCGGCCTC
>JBAXSA010000438.1:0-2603 GCA_037130945.1 Pseudomonadota bacterium
ACATTTTAAACCTCCGTATTTCTAATTTTCATCAACAAAACTACCGGCTTACCCGAATCTTCCGGTAATATAATCTTCCGTCTTCTTGTTTACAGGCTTTGTAAAGATCCGTTCCGTCTCGCCGTATTCTACAATATATCCTTCGAAGAAAAAAGCGGTGTAATCCGAAGCGCGGGCTGCCTGCATGGTATTGTTGGTCACCAGAACGATAGCGTACCTGGATTTTAGCTTGTCTAGGGCGTCCTCGATCTTGGCCGTGGAAATGGGGTCCAGGCCGGAGCAAGGTTCATCCAGCAGGAGCACTTCCGGCTCTAAAGTCAATGCCCTCGCCAGGCATAATCGTTGCTGTTGTCCGCCAGATAAATTGTAGGCCGGTTCCTTGAGACGATCCTTGACCTCGTCCCACAGAAAAGAATTCTGAAGAGCAGTCTCGACAATAGCGTCCAGTTGCTTTGGATTGTGCATGCCAGCCAGACGCGGTCCATAGGCCAAGTTGTCGTAAATCGACCAAGGCAGAGGAATCGGTACGGAGTGGACTATTCCCACGCGGCGGCGAAGCGTCGACACATCCATATCGCCATGATTGATATCCTGGCCATCCAGGAGAATAGTGCCACGGGCGGCAAAGCCGAATTCAAGGTCATTGAGACGATTGAGGCTGCGCAGAAAAGTGCTCTTGCCACTGCCGGACGGCCCGATGATGGCCAGTCGTTGGCAGGGATTAATATCAAGATTTATGTCCCGCAGCACCTCCTTGCCAGCGAAAGATACAGTGAAGGAACGCACCGAGATTTTGGGTGAATCCGGCTTTGAGGCTGCGCTGGCCGTAGGGAATTGCCGCAGATTGGGGGCGTCAGATAACATTCAGGCTATTCTCGTCGTGAATTGATGCATCAGCCAGTAGGCTACCACGTTGATCACCAGGATGGCCAGGATCAGTACCGATGCGGTGGCATACGCATTGGGCATGGAGATACCTTCTCGCGACAGCGTGTAAAAGTGCAACGCCAGGGTTCGGGAAGAATCGAAAAGCGATTTCGGGATTCCCAAAGCCGATCCTGCCGTCAACATGACGGCGGCTGTCTCGCTGATGGAGCGCCCGATTGACAAGACCAAGCCCGTGCCGATGCCGGGTAAGGCCGTGCGCAATACCACTTGGGTGACCATCTGCCAGCGCGTACTGCCCAAGCCGTAACTGACGTACCGATAGGTTTGTGGTACGGCACGGATTGCTTCCTCGCTGGTTCGGATGATGGTAGGCAGCACCATGATCGCCAGCGTTAATGCCCCGGAGATCAAGGACAACCCCATGCCCAACGTAATCACGAAAAATACGAACCCGAACAGCCCATAGATGATCGAGGGAATGCCGGCCAAGCAATCGGCTCCGAAGCGGATCACGGCGGTCAACTTGCTTTCGCGGGTATATTCCGTCAGATAGATGGCGGTGCCCACGCCGATAGGGGCAGCAATCAGAACCGCCAGACCGGTCACCAGCAGAGTGCCAATGATCATGGGAAATATGCCGCCTTCACGCCCCATCGAGCGCGGCGACTGGCTTAGAAACTCCCAACTGATATGCGGCAACCCGCGCACCAAGATGAAGACGATAACGAACAACAGTGCGCTGATGGTAATCAGTGCCAGTGTCCACATCAGTGTCACGGCCAAATACTGCGCACGGGTCGGTGAAAGGATCATTTCTTGTCGCTCCTTCTGTTGCGGGAGATAGTGAGTGCAATGGTATTGAGGAACATAACGATCACGAACAGAATCACACCGGTCGCAAACAGGGCTTTGCGATGATCACCGGTCGCATAGCTCATCTCCAGAGCGATGTTACTGGTGAGCGTACGGACTGGATCCAAAATGGAATGGGGCAGCTCCAGAGTGTTGCCGGCGACCATGATAACAGCCATGGTTTCGCCCACAGCCCGACCCATCCCTAAAATGATGGCCGCCACGATGCCGGAACGGGCCGCCTTCAGCAGAACCCGATGCGTCGTCTGCCACTCAGTGGCGCCGATCGCGATGGAGCCCTCCCGATAGCGGGGAGGCACGGCTTGAAGAGCATCCACCGAAATGGAGGTTACCGTGGGCAGAATCATGACACCCAGCACGACCGACGAAGCCAGCACCGAAAGCCCGGGGCCGCCGAGATAATCGCGGATGAACGGAACCAGAAACATCACCCCAATGAAGCCGTAGACCACCGAGGGAATGCCTGCCAGCAGTTCGATGCACGGCTTGAGAAAGATCACAACCCTTGGCGGACAGAATTGAATCAGCACAATGGCACAACTGAGACCTAGAGTACCACCGATGACCATAGCCCCGGCCGTTACCGCAAGAGAGCCGACGATCATGGGGAAGATACCGAATTCACCCTCCAGCGGATACCAATCACTGGATAAAAGAAACCTGTCCAGTCCCATTCTGACTATTATGGGCAAGCCTTCCTTGAAAATGAAAAGAGTGATGATTGCAAGACTGGCAATGGCCGAAAGCGCGATAGCGAGAAGAACTACGGCTATCATCCGCTCGCGGTGTCTGTAAAAAAAACCTCTCAAGGCTTGGTGATTAAGCATAAAAACGGTAGTCCC
>JBAXSA010000439.1:0-2600 GCA_037130945.1 Pseudomonadota bacterium
GGCGGCAATGTATTCCTTGCCGCTGACCCAATAGCCTTCGCGGGGGTCTTCGGCGTTGGCCGTTTGGGCGTAGGCGTGGCCTTCGCCAGCCAAGGAATAGCTGGAATCAAAGCCGTAAAGGTGGATTGAGCGGTAGCCCATGCAGAAGGCGATGCTCATGGCCTGAAGGCCAACGGTGGTCCCGCCGCCGATCAGGGCGCAAAGACGATCACCAATGTATTCCTGAATGCCGGGGTAAGCCGGGTGCCAGACGGTCACATCCTGGCCGCCCAGGGCCTCAAAGACGCCATCGCTGCACTGGGACGCAATAAGGTACTTGGTGGCCTTATTCGGGTGAATAAAGCCCTGATTGTTTGCTCTGGCGTCCAATAACACAAAGTAGTCGGGGGTCACATCAACGCTGGCTAGGATTGGAATGGTGCCATTTACGGCAAAAATGGCCTGACCAGCGGCCTTGTGACCGGCAATCATGGGGAGCAGCGGCTTCATAGAAGGCCCGCCCCCCACAATCACAGCTACCCCATCGTGCGGCTCAGAAAGCTGCAGCCACGGAAGATCGCGAGCAACGGCAGCCATTATGTTGCCGAAAATCTCGCGGTCCTCCGTGTTGCACACGATAGGAATCGTATCATCTAGGTTAGATGGTACGATCATTAGGCAACGGCACCCTGCAGATGCGGACGATTGATCGACACGATAACAGTCGAAACAGTCGAGGCAACAGTGGCAAGGTTGGCCGAACGAGCGCCAAGAACCTGCTTGCCAGACGCAGCGGTAGCCATAATGCGGCCAACGGTAGCGGACTGGTAAACAGCAACCTGAGCGTTGGTCGCGACGGCGGTCTTCTTGACAACCGCGAGGCCGCCAATCTGATACCAGCCGAAGAGGCCAGCGGTGTTGGCCGCCATTGCAACGGCCACCGGAGTCGCCTGATTGGCCGTATTGGCCGACAGGGTGGTCTGGTAGGTCGTGGCATTGTAGGTCACCAGCGAGCCAATCACGGTGCTGGCAACGCCCAGCAGCATGATGAATTCGCCTTCGCCGTAGGTCGGGTCGAACGCGCGGCAAACCATGCCGAGCGTCGCCGGGGGCGTGGGAACGGCAGACGAGCCGTTCGCCATCGTAACACCGGAGTCAGTGTTCGCAATCTGGAGCAAGCCAGCGCGATTTTCAGTGAATGAATAGGCCATGTTGTGTTTTCCTTAAGCGATGAGGACACCCTGGAACTGCGAACCGGAGCAGGTGAGGTTACCTGCCCAGCCGATCAGCTTCACGATAGCGTCCTGGTTGACTGACTGACGTTCGCCGCCAATCGGAACGAAGTTCCTGTCCACATGGGGCCGGAACATCAGGTACTTGGTGTTCAGGAAGAACATGTGGTTAGCGGTAGCGGCAGCGCCGATACCACCGTCAAGCACAACGTCAGAGGCCATACCAGCGCCATAGTACTTGAGCGAGGCAAAGCCAGCGCCAGCCATCGACGAACCGGAGTCCGAGATGCGCTGGATGGACTGCAACGACTGCAGGTACAGGCGATAGTAGTTGTTGTCGGCCACGATCAGGTCAGGCTTGTCCGTACCACGGATAAGCTGCACAGCCAGGGCATCCATGTACTGCTGGATGTTTGAGGCAGTGGTGGCCGAACCGCCGTTGGTTACGCCAGAATAGGCAACCGACTGCCAGAAGGTGAACGAAGCGCGGTTGATGCCGCCATACGTTCCGCTGCTGGGCGCGTCAGGAACAGCGGCTCCGAGGCCGGTGATGTTCTTGCCGCTGTTGCCAGTGCCGTCCAGATACAGGTCGCCCGAAATGCGGTTAGCCAACTGGGCTTCCGCAACGTTCATACGGCCATCCAGCAGGTCGATGATCGCTTCCTTACCGGAGTTCTGGATCATTTCCAGACCGGAGATGGTGATCGCCGAGGCATACTGAGTGATCGAGAACTGAGCAGCCGAAATGGGGCTGTTCTGGGACACGTTCAGCACTTCATAGCCAGAATAGCTATTGGTGTTGTTCGTGGTGCTATCATTGTACATGATTTCCTGCAGAATGACGTTACCGCCGCTGAAGGTCTTCACATTGCCACGGTCCTTCAAACGGCGAAGGAGCGCGTTATTGTTGGTCACGTTGTCGGCCAGTTCACCGCTGCGGCTCTGAATGTTCGTCGCAATGATGTCACTGATCGAACTATTGGCGAAAGCCATTGGGTAGTCCTTTCAAGTTTATCAAAAACGCTCGTTCACACTGTCGAATTGTTCCAACAGCATAGAGCGTCTATCTTGCGCTTTGGTCGTAGTCTTGGTGCCGGGTGTGGAACTTTTGACACTAACCGCTGCCGCCTTAGCCGCTTTCGCAGCCCGATTGGCCGATGACGATTTCTGAGCCGCAGCTTCTGCCTGTGAGCTTTGCTGCGTCTTCTGTGAAATGTCATCGTTAAGGCGAATAGCCTTTTCATAGGCTTCTTCTAACGTGCCAGCAAAACCGCTCTGTAGGAGCTTAATCATGTCTGGACGCACTTCTTCAAAGTACTCTGCCTTACCGGCAAAGTTATTGATTTCACCCAGCAGAGATTGGTTTTCGGCCTGTTCCTGCTGCTGTTT
>JBAXSA010000440.1:0-2585 GCA_037130945.1 Pseudomonadota bacterium
CAGGACGAACGGACTCCTCCTCGCCAGAAGTGTAAACTGGAAAATGAAGGATGCCAAAAATTAGACCTTTTCCTTGATTCTGGCAGACTTGCCGGAACGATTCCTCAGGTAGTAGAGCTTGGCCCGGCGCACATCGCCGCGACGGGTCACGGTGATATCGCCAATCAGCGGGCTATAGGTTTGAAAAACCCGCTCGACACCCACACCGTGGGAGATCTTTCTCACGGTAAAGGCGGAATTGAGACCCCGGTTGCGCTTGGCAATCACCACCCCCTCGAAGGCCTGTTGACGTTCGCGGTTGCCTTCCGTCACCCGGACTTGCACCACCAGGGTGTCACCAGGGCCGAAGGCCGGAACCGTGCGGGTCATTTGCTCCGTCTCAATCTTTTGAATCAATGAGTTCATCATTACCCGTTCTCTCCTGGATCAGAGCGGGCGAATTCATCCGCCCGGCAAGCTTGTAAAAAAATATTTTCCTCTTCCGTGAACGCACGATCCATGAGCAGCTCGGGGCGCCGCCGATAGGTTCGTTCCATGGCCCTGGCCAAACGCCAGCGGCGCACCGCCTCGTGGTGTCCTCCCAGCAACACCCCGGGTACCTTCATCCCGTCAATCTCCTCGGGCCGGGTGTAGTGGGGATGATCCAGCAGACCCTCCATATAGGAATCCCGCTGGGCGGATTCGGCATCCCCCAAAACCCCCGGCAGCAGGCGAATCACCGCATCCATCAGCACCATCGCGGCCAGTTCCCCACCACTCAGGACATAATCCCCCACCGACCATTCCGCATCCACATAGCGCTCGATGAGACGCTCATCGACGCCTTCATAACGGCCCGCAATCAGGATCGCGCCAGGCCCTTCGGCCATGTGGCGAACCGCTGCCTGGGTCAAAGTCCGCCCCTGGGGACTCAGATACCACACCGGAGCCTCCGGAACCTCCCGCCGTGCCGCCAGAATCGCCGCCTTGAGGGGCTCCACCTTCATCACCATGCCCGGCCCTCCCCCATAAGGGCGGTCATCCACTGTGCGGTGCGGATCCGTCGTAAAATCTCTGGGATTCCAGAGACGCAGCACCACCAAGCCCCGGGCAAAGGCCCGACCGGTGACCCCATAAGCCCGGAGACTTTCAAACATCTCCGGGAACAGGGTCAGGACATCAAAGCGCATCGTCCTCGGGAGTCCGGTCAAAAATCCGGATCCCAGGCCACCGCCATGCTGCCGTTGTTCAGATCGACCGACATCACCACGGTTCCCCATAGAAACGGAATCATCCGTTTTTTTCCCTGCGCCTCCACCACCAGGACATCGTTCGCACCGGTTTCAAACAATTCCTCCACCACGCCAAGATCAACGCCCGCGACCGTCACAACCCGCAGACCCAACAGATCCGACCAGTAGAATCGCCCCTCCGGAAGCACCGGAAACTGCCAGCGCCACACGGCTATCTGCCGTCCCATGAGCCGCTCGGCCTGATCGCGATCCGTACAACCTTCCAGACGCAATACAATGCCCTGACCCTGCGGCGCACCCTCGGCGATACGCCAATCTTCCCAGCCCACATCGGGTGATTCGATCTGCAATGGCTGGTAGGACAGAAGGTGATCCCTGGGGGCGGTATAGGAAAAAACGCGCACCCACCCGCAGAGACCCAACACCCCGGAGACCCGCCCCACCACGACCCTTTCCTGATGTGGATCTGGTTTCCCGGCCAGTGTTGTTTGCGGGTCATGCCGCTTGTCTGGAGCCGCCTCGCCCTCCCCTGGGCCACCCAAGGCCTTATGGAAAAAGCCCTCAGGCTGCGGCTCGAGCATTTTCCTTGATGAGTGCGCTCACCCGCTGGCTCGGCTGAGCCCCCTTGCCAATCCAGTAATCAATCCTATCCTGATGGATATTCAAGCGCTTTTCCCCACCCTGGGCGATGGGGTTAAAATAGCCCAGCCGTTCGATGCACCGGCCATCTCGCGGGCTTCTGCTATCGGCGACAACAATCGTGTAAAAAGGACGGCGCTTGGCGCCGCCTCGTGTGAGCCGAATGGTAACCATACCGGACTTGCCCCGTAATCCTGAAAACCGCCTATTTTACCTGGCACACCAGAATAGGGAAGGGCCAAAGGCTCCAGATTGTTGAATTTAACAACTTTCTGTAAAATTAGGCGGCTAGAATCCCCCCTAACAGCCATGGATTATCCTTATTTTACCCCGGAACACAGATAATTTTGATGATCGATGATCTCAGCAAATGCGCCTGACAAAACGACAAAGGGAAATTATTAGGGAAGCCGGTATGCGCCATTTCGGGATTGTTCCCTGGCTGTTTGGATCTCGGCTCGATGACGCAGCACGAGGTGGCGATATTGATCTCTTTATTCCGGGAGACTGGCATGCGGAGGAATCCGTTCCCAGGCGGTTACGCCTTTGCGCGGAACTGCGTCGCGACTTGGGGGATCAGAAGATTGATGTGGTGGTGGAAGGGGGTGCATTCCCGGCTACCCACTTAAGCCGCGACATTAAACATACTTTTAAGTGGGCATTAGACATTATCGGAAACCCTTGTTAGCCTCTCGGAAGCGTTATATGGAACTA
>JBAXSA010000441.1:0-2583 GCA_037130945.1 Pseudomonadota bacterium
GGTACTCACCGTGGATACTATTGAGCAAGCCATCGAACGGGCCGGTACCAAGGCGGGTAACAAAGGCGCGGAGGCTGCCTTATCTGCCATCGAGATGGTCAACCTGCTGAAACAATTGGGCGGCTGATGGCCGGCAAACGAACTCGCACCCGCCAAGCAGTGGTACAGGCACTGTACCAGTGGCAGATCACCCACCAGCCCGTGGACGAAATCGTGAGCCAGTTTGCAAAGGAACAAGGCGATCTGCTGGATCTGCCGATGTTCCGGGAGTTGCTGACAGGGGTACTGGAACATTGGCAGACCCTGGACGATCAGCTCAGCGCTTTTCTGGATCGTCCCATTCTCCAGGTTGACTTGGTAGAGCGCGCCATTCTCAGGCTGGGTGCCTTCGAATTGGCCTATCGGCAGGAGGTGCCCTATCGCGTTGTCATCAACGAGGCGATAGAAGCCGCCAAATGCTTCGGGGCTGAACAGGGCCACCGCTACGTCAATGGGGTTCTGGATAAACTGGCCCGGCACCTCAGAATGGATCCAGGGGCCGTTAAATGACTGGGATTTCCATGCCCGTTCATATCAAGAGCCACTGGCGAGAACGTGATCGACCCCGCCCTTTGAAAGAGGTCGCGGGTGCCCTGGCCTACATTGCCTGGCGTCTGGCCCTTGACAAGGCGATTACCCTACACGGTGAGAATTTTGTCTATGAATCCGATCTGCAGCGCCTCGGCGTGATCGCCGAGTATCTGGTTTTTCAAACACAAATTGCTGATCGTTTGGCACATGACTCTTTGAATGAGGAAGAACGCCGACTTTTTGTCACGACGCTGGCGTATCGGTTGGCCGAACATTTTCAGGACAATGCCCAGGATTTATTGGGATCAGGCGATCACCGGCAAACTTTCCTCGATCTCTTTAACCGGCGCAGTACGGAATATGCGGAATTCCAACTCACCCAGGATGGCCCGAGCTACCCTTTTTTGCGTCACCTGGGCTACGAAATCCAGTCACTCATGGGGGCGTCAGAAAAAAACCGCTGGGTGATCGATCAAGTGATGGATCGAGATGGCGGGGATCTCTACCGGCGATTCCGCCGTGCCTTGGAGGACCTGTTTGAATAGATCCTCTTGAACGAAGAACCGCCAAACGCCAGGTTAGGCGGATGCGGATGCGGGCCTTGGCGCGTTTTTCAGAAGCGCCAAGGCACCTAACCCGACACTGGCCAGGCTGCTCAAAGCCTGTTCCGGCTGGCGCTGAAATTGTTCTTTCAGGCGAGCCACGACTGACCGGGCCTCGGATTGAGAATTGAGCGGGGTGCCCACCGAGGGCCGGGACGACTCAGCCGATAACAATTGTTGGGCACGGCCTAGCGCGGATTGATCGGGGGTTTGAGCAGACGCTTCGGTGCCATGACTCTGGCCATTTTGGACATCCGCGTGGGTACGCGGGCGGTCTAGCCGTTCGGCGGCGCGTGAAGAGGGTTTGTCGGGATTGAATTGAATGGTCATGCTAACCTCCTAGGGCGTTAGGAACACTCGATGCGCCGAAAATCCGTCGGCAAAGGGATCTGTTGATTTAAATAAGCAACAAACGTGCCGTCCCTGAAGAACCTATTAAGCCACAAGGCTCCCTTCTTCTACCTGATAGAATTATCGGCCACCGAATGGGTTTGGGCAATGTCTTTCCCGGATATTTTTCCGGATCCTTTATTCGGAACAATCCAGGCCAGTTTTTTAATCTGCCACAGCTATAGCAATACCCGTTCGATCCCCCCCTTCCGGAGCTTGGCCACGAAGGCTTGTTGCCAATCTTGCCCGAGCCGTTCTCGGGCCAATTCAGTCACCAGGTAGTCCGTGGTGACGCCGATCTCCTCGTAGTAGCGGGAGAGTCCCTGCAAACAGGCCGGGCAACTGGTGATGAGTTTGACGGCCTCGCCAGCGGCATGATCCTGACCAGTCAGGCGGCGCACCCCTTGGCGGATCTCCGCAGCCTTGCGAAACCTGACCTGACCCGCAATGTCCGGGCGCGCGATACCCAAGGTGCCGGCTTCGCCACAACAGCGGTCGGATAGCGGGACGGGCTGGCCGGTGAGCGCCGATACGACCGGCAAGGGCGGGTGAACCTTCATCGGAGTGTGACAGGGATCGTGATAGAGGTAACGGGTGCCCAGGCCTTTATCCATCCGCAAACCCTTTTCAAACAGGTATTCGTGAATATCCAGCAGCCGGCTGCCGGGAAAGATCCGTTCGAACTGGTAGGTCAACAGTTGATCGAGACAGGTGCCGCAAGACACGATGACGGTTCGGATGTCGAGATAATTCAGGGTATTGGCCACCCGATGGAAGAGTACCCGGTTGTCAATGGTGATTTTGAGCCCCCGGTTCGCCTGACCCGCAGCGGTTTGCGGGTAGCCGCAGCAGAGATACCCCGGCGGCAATACCACCTGAGCCCCAGCTTCACATAGCATGGCCAGCGAGGCGAGGGCAATGTCGCTAAAAAGCCGTTCGGAGCCGCAGCCTGGAAAATAAAACACCGACTCCAGATCGTCCTCGGCGCGATCCGGGTCTCTCAGAACCGGCACGCGCTGGC
>JBAXSA010000442.1:0-2582 GCA_037130945.1 Pseudomonadota bacterium
GGCTCAGGCAGTGCGGGGGTGAAGTGGCAGAGCCTTGGGATTTAAAGTAGATACCGCGAATCGTTGTCAGGGCTTCGGGATTGACCTCGCCGGTCACCAGAATCGCCCGGTGTCGGATGTTGAACGATTTGTCAAGTGCATCAATAACTTCCAGACCAGTATGGCCGTCGCCTAGCTGATAGTCGGCCAAAATGAGGTTGATGTCCTCATCCCGGCTCTGTTGCTGTGCTTCGACCAGGCTGGAGACGGCAATCACCGCACAACCCCAGGAGCCCAATAGGTCGCGGGTTGCCACGCGCACGCCGAGGTCGTCCTCGACGAGCAGAACGACACAACCCCGCAGGCCATGACCCCAATCCTCCGGGCCCGCCTGGATCTGCGGTTCTTTCCGGATGGCGCATGGATTGCCAGCAGGAACGCGCACCTTGACGCAGCTACCCCGCTGAGGGCGCGAGGTTAAACGTAACTCGTAACCCAGCTGATGGCATAAGCGCTCGACGATGGACAAGCCGAGACCCAGCCCCTGACTCCGATCCCGACCAGGGTTATTAAGCTGAACGAACTCCTTGAACACCTCTTCTTGTTGCGTCTCGGGGATTCCCTCCCCGGTATCCCACACCTCGACCGACCACCCCGTTCCGCATCGTCTCGCCCCCACCAAAATGCCCGGGGGTCTGCCATATTTGATGGCGTTGTCGACCAGGTTGCCGAGAATGCGAAAGAGCAGGAGCGGATCCGAGTAGACCTGTGCGGGGGTCGGTTTCACACGCAACAACAAACCCCGCTCCGCAGCAAAACGGGTGTAATGATCCGCGATCCGGGCAAATACCAATACGAGGGCAAAATGGGTGAGTTCGGATCTGATGCCGTTGCCATCCAGCCGTGAGATATCCAGCAGGGCATTCAGCGTCTCGGCCAGGGTGTGGTGGGCGATGTCCACCTGCTTCAAAATCTGCGTGGCCTTCGGCGTTCCCAGACTCTCCTGCAGCTGATCCAGTTGCAGTCCCATGGCGTGCAAGGGTTGGCGCAGATCGTGACTCGCGGCGGCCAGAAATCGTGACTTGGACTGATTGGCGAGATTCGCCTCTTGATAGGCCGAGGTGAGTTCCCGTTCCTTGAATCGCAACGCCTGGATGGTTTCCGACAGATCCCGGGTACGTTCGTCTACCTGCACCTGGAGGTTTCGTGAAAGCTGCTTGACCTGTTGAAAAAGATCAATGTCATACTGGTCAAGCAGAATTCCCAGCAACAACAGCAGAATCGCAAAATTGAACATCAAGGGTCTGGATCCGATGATGAGACCATTGAGCCAAAGTACGTCGTGAATCAGTAGTGTGGTCATCAGGACAATCGATGCCAGAAGGATCAGCGAAGTACGCCCCCCGTGACGGACTGTCATCACTGCGGCATGGATCAACGCCAGATGAGCCATAACCACATAAGGCGGCCAGGTCATCAGTAACAGAGTAAATACGGGAACCGGGGTTAACAGGGCCAGTGCGGTTGCCAAGCTGACGGGAAAAAGAATGGCTCGCATCAGCCGTTGACCGTGCGTCGAGGGGTAAAGGCTGTGGGCAAGCAGGGCGTATAAGGGCATCAGCCAGATGATCGTGAGAAACAGGATGCGAATAATCAAACCCTGATCGCCGAAAAAGTCCATGAGGTTGGGATGATAGGAAGCACTCCAAGCCAGTTGGTGGATGGCAATGTCCAGGGAAAGCAGGCTGAGCCACAAGGAGCTGTTATGTCTTCGTCGAAAGCCAAAGAGAACCAGATACTTGATGGAGAATAGGAGGCCCGCGCCCACGCCGACCAGTAGTACCAGCACTTCATAGGATCGTTGCGCACTCAGGGCATTCAAGGTTCCGATGAAGATCGGCTGGGGGGATCTGCCAAAATATTCGAGGTAATTGGAAGCATGGAGTACCAGCGCGTATTCAGATTTGCCGAGTGGCAAGGGAATTAGATTGGCAGTTTGGAACTCGATTCTTGCCGGCTCCGTCTGGCTGAAAATACCCGAGTGCGCCACTGGCTGGCCGTTGATCCACAGAAGGTAATCCCGGCGAATATGCGGCAGGTAAAGCGCCAGTGGAGCGTCGATCCGAGGTGGGATTATCTTCAGGTAATAACTGGCAAATCCCTGGCCTGAAATGGCATTTCCGTCGATTTTGATATCCGACCAGGCCCGTGTTAAAGGGACTGGGATGCCTTTCTTCAATTCGCTCTCAGCCCTGCTCACATCCGGTGACAGGCGTTCGTTCCAATAGAACAGCCAATCACCCTGAACCGCGTCATAGCCCTTTTCCGGTAGTGGCCCGTGACGCAAATCCAGAATGCCCTGTACCACAGACGGCAACTCGCCAGTACACCCGGTTCTCCACGGGCTTGCAACCAGGCAGATCACAAGCAGTACGAAGTGTTTCATAAAAAAACCAGTTGAATGATGGCAAGCGTTTCCGATTCATTCAGTACAACCGCTCGCACACTCCTAAAAACACAGGGTGAGAACCTACCACCATTCAGGTTCATAAAAAATAGCCATGTGGCTATTGTTTGTTCTTTGTTCTTACTGCTAACTTACC
>JBAXSA010000443.1:0-2579 GCA_037130945.1 Pseudomonadota bacterium
ATGAGTGACGTTGAAGCCTTGAAGAAGGAAAAACAAGAGTTGATCTCCAAAATGCTCGAGATGCAAAAGCAGTTCATTGACCTTGAACATCGGCAAGGAGTTACCGGCAAGGATTATTGGGCACCCAAGGAAGGGCTGCTGGTTGGCTATCGGGAAACCTATCAAGGCATGGCCAATCGCGTAGTGGATATCGCCCATCAAGTCGTTGGATCCACTCGCTGAAAGCGGATTGGGGCCGAGTGAACAGCCAGAAAATGGCCTGTATCTGTTCAGACAAGCGTTCAGACAAGAAAGACTAGCCGTCTTCGCAAGGTTCAAAGTTTGCTGGTGGTACCGGCTCGCCTTGGTTGCACTGGATTGAAAACCGGGGCACCAGGGGGCCGGTTTTTTTCCGTCCTTTGACCTACTATAATGGCTCGGTTCATCGTAATGAAAGGGCTCGGAATTGTTCAAACGCCTCTCTGATGGTTTCTTTGCCGGCCCAGCCGATCTAACCAACAAAACCGACCCCAAAAAGGCCTCTTGCGGAATTATCAAACTCCCGGAACCGGATGAATTACGCCAATTCAGGATGTTGCAACATCTTTCCATGGATCAGCTTCGCCTGTTGGCTACCCGGGTTCCCATTCAATCCGCACTTGCGCGTACGCGTTTGCTCAGTCGTGGCGACAGCGATCCGGACAGCATTTTCCTGTTAAAAGGCACCCTGGAACTGGTTGCCGCCGATGGTCGGCGTCAGCGTATTGACGCTAGGAACCCCAGCGCCGAGAACCCCATTGCCCAATTGTTGCCTCGTCGTTATGACGTGATTTGCATCACGCCAGTGGAGTACCTGCGCTTCGAAACCCAGTTGCTTGACGGACTTTTGGAAGACAAGAAGCGGGAAGAGGATAGCTCCCTCATCGAAAACTTCCCGTCCTCTAGCGGTGCCTCCAGCAGTCTGGATTTTCTGGCATGCATCACCAACGACCTGGAACAGGATCGATTTTCCTTGCCCAGCCTACCGGATGTAGCGGTGCGTCTAGGTCTTGCCCTAAAGAATCAAAACACCGACATCAAGCAGCTGGCTCGATTGGTGCAAATGGATCCGGCGATTACCGCCAAACTCATCAAGGCCGCCAACAGCCCCTTGTATTACCGTAACCGCAAGATTCAAACCTGCCTGGATGCCCTCATGACACTGGGTCTCGATGTCACCCACAAGCTGGTGGTGAGTTTTGTGCTTCGCGAACTCTTTCGCACGAATTCCAAGCATATTGAGATACGCATGCAGAAAGTCTGGAACCACAGCATCCGGGTAGCCGCTCTCTGCCATGTGCTTGCGCGTCTCACCCGTAAGTTGCCACCAGAACAGGCACTGCTCTCCGGTTTGTTGCATGACGTTGGCGTCATCGGCATCCTAACCTATGCCGACCGGTACCCGGAGATAGATACAAGGGCCAATATCCTGGACGGGATCATCACTGGCATGCGGGCCACGGTGGGAGAAATGATCCTCAGCCATTGGCAGTTTCCCAAGAACACGATCACTGCGGCACGGGAAGCCGAGGATTGGATGCGCGACCATGGGCCGGAATTGGACGATTGCGATCTGGTCATTGTGGCGCAAATCCACAGCTTCATGGGAACACCCAAGATCCAGGAGGTTCCGTCGCTAGATGAGATCCATGCCTTTCACCGGCTGGGATTCATTGATCTGACACCTAAAAAGAGCATGAAAATTGTCGAAAAAGCCGAGGAGCAGATTGCCGAGGTAGAGGCCTTATTCAAGGCGTGATCCGGAATCCTGATCAAAATAACGCGGGTGTGCCACCTCACGTTTGCACAGGCATTATGTTTTAGCCAGTGACGCCAGCGTATGTTCGGCTTGCCCTTTGGGTTTCACATCGTAAAATGCGTGGAGAATCTTCCCATTGCGACCGATGATGAAGGTTGAGCGGAGTATGCTGGCCCGCATCTCTCCGTGAATCTCCTTTTCCCGCCAAACACCATAGTCCATACAGGTTTGCCCTTCCACATCCGCCAGCAGGCGAACCGTCAATCCGTATTTATCGCGAAAGGCACCATGGCTTGAGCAGTTATCCCGGCTGATTCCCACCACGGTGGCCCCGATAGCCTCGAAGTCGGTCATCCGATCCGTGAAATCCAAGCCTTCCATGGTGCAGCCTGGGGTGTCGTCCTTGGGGTAAAAATAAAGCACCAAGCTGCCTTTTTCCAAAAGCTGATCGAGTGTGACGATCTGCATGTCGGAATCAGGCAAAGCAAAAGCCGGAGCAAGCTGGCCGGGCTGTAACATAGATTGCCTCGCGAAATGTTTGGACGGTGTGGGGTTTTATTCAAGCAGAGGGGTTCCACCGAAGAAGCCTTGTGTCATCTGCGCAAATACCCTTCAGCACATCGAAGAATAAGACACGCAGTGGTTGGGATCAAGCCGTGAACGGTTTTATGGAGCCAATGATTCCAATGGTTCCAATGGTTCCAGAGGTAACCATTGGCTCAGTGTCGCTTTCAGGGTAGCAATTATGATGGGCTTGGTCAGGAAGTCATCCATGCCAGCGGCCAGACAACGCTGCCGATCC
>JBAXSA010000444.1:0-2575 GCA_037130945.1 Pseudomonadota bacterium
CCGCTAAACCCCGGCAGGCGAGTTTGGCCAGTGAGGAGTTGCTGCATGGCGGCCTGTTTGAGGTCGCGCTTCTTGGCGATGAACTGGTCGAGCTTGGCGAGCAGTGCATCTACATCTGACAGCGCGGCGGCGATGGCGCGTTGTTCTACTTCATTTGGAAATGGGATTGGCAATGACAAAAAAGCATTTTTCGAGAGATTTTTCATGCTGCCACTTGTGCCAGTGGCAGCCGCTTTTAGTCTCCGCTTGTATTCCTCACTAGCAAGCAGATACGCGAGCCACCTAACGCATATTTCGCTTCCTTGGCGAACCTGAGTCATCCACAGCCGATCGGGTAAAAAAAGGGCAGGGTAGGTCTTGTCAACATATCCGCACTCGCCTACCAAGTCGGGTGTGTTCATCCTGCTAACGATGATCGTGTCAGCACGGGGATTAAGTTGTGCGCGTGGAATATCTCGCGGGGCGATCTTCTTCGCTTCATGAGCCAAGAACCGCCCATTGGTCACCGCAGATGTTTTGAGAATTGACTGTTCATGAGGATAAATTTGCCGCACTTCGTCAACCGAGTTGACGCTTACACCAGCCTCAAGCCGATCCAATTCACTACCGATGCTACGCACGCACCAATCTTCAGGAATCACCCCCACCTCAGTCTGCTTGTAGCCCGGGGAAATCCTTGTATCGGTTGTCATGGTTGACCGTTCTGTTGAATGATCTGCTGGAGGATGTGGTGCAACGTCTCCTGATCGATCTCTGTCAGCGAACCCAGTTTTCGGAGAATACCGGACTGCTCAAGGGTAAAGACCAGCGGCTTGAATAGCGAGGGCTTTAACAACCCCGCCTCCCTCCATGCCTGGATAACTGCCTCGCCATAGCTGAGCGGAGAGCGAATCTGGCCGGTGATCGCCAGCAAAATACAATCTGGGCGGGTTTGTTGGTAAACGGCTGGGCTTACGATAACTGACGGTCGTTTTTTACACTGCGTCAGATCGCTGAACGGAAATGGCACCAGCACCACATCGCCAAAGTTATAGCGGGTCATACACCGCATCGTCCTGATTGTTCCAAACCTTTTCCATCACGGGTTCCGAGAGACGCGCCAAGGCTGATGCGCTGTTATCTTCATCCGGCACCAGCACAACCAAACGCGCCGCCTTGCCATAAAGCTGGCGATACCTCGCCGGCAGATGGATATTGCCTGTATGGTCTATGGTGGTTTCAATTTCTAGTGCAAACATGGTTGTGCCTCCATATCAATTTTCAATTTATTACTGTGGCTGTAATCATCTCTGGAATCATCTAAGCGTCATTGTGGCTGTGGTCATGGTTCCGGCGGGTGCATCACTTTTTACCGTAAGCATTGTCGTGATCAGAACGGATGGCGATAAACCGCATGGCGTTTCCGTCGCGGGCCACCAATGCTCGACTACCACGGGAAAGACGGATCGTATAAATCCCGGTCGTGTTTTTCACCACTTCCCATTTCAAACCATGGTCGTGGTAAATCTCGTCCCAGGTCATGGCCTTGATTTTTTTGAGTACCTTGGCAACTTGGCGATATTCGTTCCCATCCAGCTCAAAAAGGTCATCTTGCAAGGCGGGCAGATTAAGATCGATGAGAACCTGATTGATCACGGTGTCTCCTGGGCGCTTCTTCTGGATTCGATATTGGCCAAAAATGTATCGAGATCAGTTTCCGAAGGAGGGTTATCCTTCATCCATTGGGTTGCCTTTTCCAGCCGTTCACGCATTTTCGCCGTATGTAACCAAGTCTCGGATTCGGGGATCACGGACATGGGCATCATTACGATAACGCCATCGGTTTGTTCAGTAACCTCGAAATATTTACCCGCGTACTTCTTACCCAGCGAAAGCTGCCCACTCGTGCCGACCATTTTTAGCATTATCGTGCTCCATTAGGATTGGTTTGAATTCATGCGGCATGATAACACGGTCATCATACAAATCCCATCCGCCGCAAATGTCTATCCACACGGGCGGCCAGCATCTCCACTTCTTCGGCCAGCCGAGGCAGCGGCGTGGCATAGCGTTCGGCCAGTTGCCGGATGCGCCCGGTCAGGGCTTGGCTGACGCGATCCAGTTCGCCCTGCACACTCGCAGCCAGTGTGGCCAGCCATTTGTCTTCCACCACCAAGGTCTTGATCTCGGTCTCAGTGAGCTTGGCGTATTGGGCGGCCACCTTGGCGTCGAGCGCCTTCTGCGCATCTTTCACCGCCTTACCAGCGGAGGTTTCCTGTTCGATCAGGTCGGCATAGGCATCGAGCAGCTTGCGCTCTTCGGCGGCACTCTTGTCGCGTTTGATCTCGGTCTGCCGCGCCTTGACGCTGGCCTTGGTGAGTTTTCCCTTGTCGTTCTTGGCATCGGCCAGCAGTCCATCCTCGCCGCCATGTTCTTCGTCCATCTCCTCCATCTGGCGGCTGATGGCATCGCGCACGGCTTCCCGTTGTTCGATGGCGGTCTGCTCGGCGGCGAAATAGCGGGCGACGATCAGCGCGGGCGGAATCAGGTCGCTGTTGGGCTTGCCCTCCTGTAGGGCTTTCCAGCCGTCGCTGGC
>JBAXSA010000445.1:0-2571 GCA_037130945.1 Pseudomonadota bacterium
GGTGCGTTTGGGAGAGCGGCCGTCCAACGGGAGTTCGATAATGCCAAACGAATGTCCGGTTTTCCCTTCAACCTCACTTTGGAATGCCACAACCAGGGAGCGGCCATCGGGCGAAAACTCCACTTGGCCCAGTTCCAGGTGTTCCGTTTTGGCGGCGGGCACCGGCACCAGCTTGGGTGATTGACCCTCCTCGTAAAGCTGCAGGACCGGTTCACCCCCTTCTTCAGGGGAGAAGACAACCTTCTTTCCGACGGGGCTGAAGGCCCGGAAGGCTCCGCCGACGGACTTGTTGTTCTCAATTTGGACCCGCCATTCCCTGGTCATGGTCTCGGGGTTGAGCATCCCGCACTCGATCCGTTCATCGCTGAGCTGCTCCACGAATCCAAACCGCCCGGGAACCAGCGAAGCAAAAAGGAGCAGAGGATGGATGTTCGTGCGAACCTGGGTCTCGCCGGTGAGCAAATCCAGTGTAATGGTGTTCGATTCCGTGTTCCAGAAAAGGCGCGTTCCCACCACCGGCAAGGGCGTGGTGTCGATAACTGGAAAAACCGTATCCCAACGGCCGGCCACACCCCTGGCATCCACGAAGCCGGCCCACTCCTGAAAGAACGGACGACAAAACTGGCGACGTTACGCTGAGCACGCCGATTGCTCCGTAAATCAAGGCAACTCCGCTCGTTCGCAATGAGAAGGCCTCCTGCTCCTGCTCACAGCCCTGTTGGTCACACCAGCAAAGAATGGGAATCGGGAAAAAACCTACCTCAACAGGGAATGTACAACCCAGTTCTCGAATTGAACATAAAACTTACAGAAATTGGCATGTCCCCTTCACTCAACCAGGCCCCACCTGAAGGGTGTTTTGACGACTATTCCGAAGATTGCCACAACCTGTTGGGGGTGTTTGAGTCAAGGAGACACCCAAATACAAAAATGAATTGCGCCGCCTGCGAGACGCTGGGCCGTGGGGTTGACGTCGTTTTGGGAGTTGCTCAGCTACCGTTTGATCAAGTCTTGGTTACATTTTTGGCTCGAACAGGCGGCACCAGGACGGCACCGGCGACCGTCCTACCTGAAAAGCTCAGCGTTTTCGCATACGTTCACTGCCCACCGGATGCACCTACGGTGCAAACAAATCCCCACTGCTTTGGTGGCTACTCACTAGCTTAACTTCCCTGAGAAAGTGACCAAAACAACGAGTTTGTTAGCGATGTGCATAAATGTGTAGCAAGTAATATATGCAATAAACGCAAATATGTATCTTGCGTATGTGTACAATGTGGATTATCCTGTAGCCCGTGTTCGTCCAAACGACAACCTCCGCTCGCAAGAACGGCAAAACCTACGTCGCCTACCTCGTGCGGGAGTCTTTCCGCACCCCGGACGGTCCCCGCTCCCGCACCGTCTGCAATATCACCAATCTGCCCGCCCCCACCCGCGACCTCATCGCCGCTTCCCTCAAGGGCCAGGACTTCCTCCCCGCGGACCAAGTTCAACTCCATGACGCGCTGGACTACGGCGGCTTGGCGGTGCTCAACGACGCCTGGGCGCGTTTTCGCCTGGCCGAACTCTTCGCCGACCTGGGCACGCCCCGGCAGCGCGGCCTGCTCCAGGCCATCATCTACAGTCGCCTGCTCTTTCCCTGCGCCAAGCTCTCTTTGACACGCCAAGCTGAGGGCACCTGGTTGGCTCAGGCCTGCGGTTTGGCGGCTGATGAATCCTTTGACGAGGACGATCTCTACACCGCCATGGATCAACTCAACGGCCAGTGGGTGAACTTGGAAAAGCAGCTCTATGAGCGCGCCTTTCCCCAGCGCGTGCGCCTGGTGCTCTATGATTTGACCAGTGTCTATTTCGAAGGCCGGGGGCCGGAACACTTGGCCAAGTATGGCCATAGCCGGGATCATCGGGGCGATCGGCGGCAGATCATCCTGGCCGTGGCGACGGACACTGAGGGCTTGCCGATCCACGTCTCGGTCCTGCGGGGCAATCGCAACGATACCCAGACGCTACAAGGACTTTTACACACCTTGCGCCGACGCTTCGGGATCAAGGAGGCGACCTTCGTGTTCGATGGGGGGATGAGTAGTCAAATCAACCTGGAGGCCATGAATGCGGCCCAGTTGAAATATGTCACCCGGCTCTCGGCCGCCGCCCTCCAGGCCCTGGTGCAAGAGCTGGCCCTGGAAAAGCAGTTGGAACTGGGGGATCGCCCGCAGCTCATGGAAGTGACCCACCAAGGCCAGCGCTACGTCCTTGCCGGTGGCCCCTGGCGTCAGCAACGGGATCAGGAGCGCCGCCAAGGCCGGATCGCCAAAGCCGAGGCGGAGCTAAAACGCCTGGCGGCGGTCCCGCGCAAGAAACTCGATGGGCAAAAACTGGCCAGCCAGGTGGGACGCACCCTCCAGCGGCTCAAGGCCCACAAGTATTTTACTTAGGGATAAAGTAATTGCCGAACTCCCATTTATAGGTATTTTCATGTGCGGCAATAAAGAGAGCCAAGCACATGAAGAAATCCCTGTTGGAAAGAAAACAGATACCGGAATGCGCGGTCGAGTTAGCCAGGCGACTGGT
>JBAXSA010000446.1:0-2570 GCA_037130945.1 Pseudomonadota bacterium
ATTTGTTGACGACGAAATAGACGAGAATCGCGAGACCCTCGGCAAACGCCATCCCGAGAAGGCTGATGATCAACACCGGGTTGAAGGCGCCGGGATTCCGGCCAATGGCCTCCGCCGCGCGTCCGCCGATCAGGCCGACGCCCAGCGCCGCACCCGCGCCGACCAGCGCGACCGCCAATTGCATTCCGTTGAAGGTAACCTGTCCTGCTTCTGCCAGCATCATAGTGAGTTTCCCTTTCGTTGGATCCCCTTCTCCCGCCGCCCCGGCCCACTCGGGCTGTTGACGACGGAAGTTCCGGAGTTCCCTTTAGTGGTGCCCGCCCTCCTCTTCGGAATGCGAACAAAGCGTGGCCGTGAAGGCCACACAAAGCATGGTGAAGACGATCGCCTGTACGAGACAGACAATTAGCTCCAGAAAATAGAACGGCACGGCCGCCAACCCAAAGGGCAGCATCTTCAACATCAGCGTCAGCACGCTCTCCCCGCCGTACACGTTGCCGTAAAGACGCATGGAGAGGGAGACGGGCCGGATCAGGATGGAAATCAGCTCCACGATTCCAACCACGAAAAAGATCACCGCCATCGGCACGAGCAGAAAACCGCCGATCTTTCCCTTCACGCCGAAGATGTGTTTGATCAGGCCGATCGGCCCGTTGTAACGGATCGCCCAGAAAGTGCTCATCACAAAATAGATGATGGCCATGGAGACGGTCAGGTTTGCATCCGCCGTCGGAGGCCGCAGGAACGGACGCTCCACATGTTCAAGGGCGAAAGGCAACCCACCCTCCTTCACGTGGCCATAGCCGATGCTTCCGACTCCAGGCATCAGATCGACCAGGTTAGAGATAGCGATAAAGATGAAATAGGTCGCGATCAGAGGGAACGCCCAGCCCACTACTTTGGGTTCCAGCAGTCCCGAGATCATCCCCCGTACCGCATCCACCACCGCTTCAACAAAGTTCTGTGCCCCTGAGGGAACCAAGGCCATCTGCCGGGTCCCAAGCCGAACCACCACCAGGATTCCCAATGCCACCCCCCAAAGAGCGACCATGCTGCTGGTCACAGGAAGCGATCCGATCTGGAAGAAGGTCGTGGCCGCCGCAGGCACAGGGGCTCCCCCGGAGGCGGAAGCAAAAGGTAAAAACCAAGGCAACATGAGCCTTCCAATAGAGCCAAAACCCACCCCCCTGCCAAGCTGATCCACCCCGCCTCCAGCTTTAGTCGTCAATAACCACTTAACTTAAGTTTCTCTAATACCAACTCTGCTTCCAAAGCATAAATATTGCTTATCACACTGTTTATAAGTTGTTTATAGATAGATTTAATGATCCCTGTTCATAGAAAAATTTTTGCAAGTTGGTAGGGGCCGTTATCCCCAGGTCTCCGAAGCCTTGTGCGGAGGAGACCTAACGGCCCGTGCCGAATCGTTGTCCACGGGCGGTTGGGACAACCGCCCCTACCAAGCTGAACACCACCAACCTCCCATCTTCCACCTACCACAAAAAAAAGAGCCCCAGGCTCATCGCCCAGGGCTCTTCAACAACTTATTCTTACTCCGCCATCCCCCCCTATATCCGATATCCTATCTCCTAGATCCTGAGCCGCTCTTAGGCCGCTGCATTTTTTGCGCTGCG
Source organism: Pseudomonadota bacterium (assembly GCA_037130945.1). GTDB lineage: Bacteria > Pseudomonadota > Gammaproteobacteria > Chromatiales > Chromatiaceae > JBAXSA01. The sequence continues at coordinate 1,635 of JBAXSA010000446.1, forward strand.
GCGTCTGCGATACTCCGTCACCCCCACCAGCGCCACCAACATCGCCATGGCCACATACACTTTCGGCTCAGGAATCGCCGTGATGTAGGTCAATCCGGTCGTTCCATTGAAGTTGATCTGGGCCTTCATACCGGTCGATCCAAACAAGACCTTATCCGAGAAGTTGTTCAAGCTGGTCGTGCTATAACCTGACCAACCCGTGTAGTTGGAGCTGGAGATATTAATCGTCGCTCCATAGCTATACCCACCCCCCAGATTCAAGTAGGAGCCACTGCTCGTGGCATAGTTGGTCAGATCGACGCTGGAAAAGAGGAAGTCGTTCGCCGTCGCAGCTCCACCCGTGGTGGCCACCAACCCGCTGATCGCCGAATTGGCGGTCACGGTCAGCACCCCTGCTTTATCAGCAAATCCCCCCGTGTTGATCGTTCCTCCACCCAGCGTCACCGCCGAGCTGTCGCTGATCTGGTTGGCCTGACCGAGGAGCAAAGTGCCCCCGTTGACCGCAATCGTGCCCACGATCGTTCCCCCCGTCCCGTTCCCCGCCCGATTCAACTTCAACGTACCTTGGGTCACTGTCGTACCCCCGGAGTAGGTATTGGCATTGTTCAAGGTCAACTCACCCACACCGCTCTTGCGGAAGGCTCCCAATCCACTGATCACATTGGAATAGGTGCCTGCCGTGGCCTGCCCAAACTCCACCGTCGCATTGTTGGTAATGTTGCCGACCAAGCTCGTTGTATTTCCGACCAAGGTACCGCCACTCACTATCGTTCCACCCGAGTAGGTATTGGCTCCGGAGAGGGTCGCAGTGCCCGACCCACTCTTGGTCAATACACCCGCGCCCGCGAGATTCGCTGAAACCGTTCCCGCATTGGTCAACCAATAGCTGGTCGCCGTCAACGTTCCGTTGGTCAGGGTTCCGGTATCTAGGGTGAA
>JBAXSA010000447.1:0-2563 GCA_037130945.1 Pseudomonadota bacterium
TTCTAACGATTTTCCTGATGCTTCTGCTCACAGTCATTTTCCGTCTGCTCTGGCGACACAACGTGCTGGTGATGATGGCCGAGCATGTCGCTCTGAGCAAACAGGCCGAGGACGCTCTGCGCCAAAGCGAGTCGCGATATCGCGCTCTCATTGAAAACGCACCCATGTGTATTCACGAGATAGACATGGCGGGAAGACTCATCTCCATGAACCCCAGTGGACTTAGGATGATGGGAGTCTCTGACGAATGCGAAGTGCGCGGCCTTCGCTATCTGGATGTCGTCGCCGAAACCCACCGCGACCATATAGAAACACTGCTCGCCAAGGCGTACGCTGGCGAAACCAGTCATTTTGAGTTTATGTCCAGCGGACCGCACGGCCTGGTTTTTCAGTCATGTTTTGTTCCAATCAGGCAGGGCAATGGCACGGTGACCAAGCTGATGGGAATCACCCAGGACATTACCGAGCGCAAGCAGGCGGATGCCCATCTGGTTGAGGCCCGTGAGCAGGCGCAACAGGCCAATCTTGCCAAGAGCCGCTTTCTGGCCACGATGAGCCACGAGATCCGCACGCCGTTGAACGGTGTTCTCGGCATGGCCCAGATGCTGTTGATGCCGGACCTCAAGGACTATGAACGCCAGGACTACGCCCGGACGATCTTCAATTCCGGCCGGATGTTGCTCACCCTGCTGAACGACATCCTGGATCTCTCCAAGGTGGAGGCGGGAAAGATCAGACTGGAGTCCATCGCGCTGAATCCCGAGCAGATTCTTTCTGAAATCACGGCGTTGTTTGCCGAATCCGCACGATTAAAATCGCTGACGATGGACTTCGCCTGGTTTGGGCCGGCCGACCCGCGCTATCTCGGCGATCCCCATCGTTTACGCCAGATGCTTTCCAATCTGGTCGGTAATGCCATCAAGTTCACCCGGCAAGGTCGGATTCGCATTGAGGTGCGTGAGGTCGAACGTGATGCGCAGGCCGCCCTGCTCGAATTCGCCGTCCTGGATACCGGCATCGGCATTTCCAGTGACAGTCAGGCGCAACTCTTTCAGCCTTTCTCTCAGGCTGACAGTTCGACGACCCGGGAGTTTGGCGGCACCGGTCTGGGTCTTTCAATCGTGCGCTCCCTGGCCCAGCTCATGGGTGGCGAGGTCGGTTGCGAGAGCGAACCAAAGCAGGGGTCGCGCTTTTGGTTTCGCATTCGCACCAGACTCCTCGCGGCGGGCGCGGAAAGCCGTTACGCCGAGCGAGCGCGCCCTGAAGACGACACGGCGGTACTTCCCGCCCGGTTCTCCGGCCGGGTTTTCGTGGTGGAGGACAATCGAATCAATCGCAAGGTCGTCGAGGCCATGTTGAACCAGTTTGGCGTGACTGTTGAACTGGCGAGCGACGGACAGCGGGTGCTGGATGCCATCATGGGGGGCGATCCGGCGGACATCATCCTCATGGATATCCACATGCCCGTCATGGACGGCTATACCTCCACAAAACGGATACGACAGTGGGAGAGTGAGAATAACCTGCCCCGCCGTCCGATCATCGCCCTGACGGCAGACGCCTTCGAGGAAGACCGGCAGCATTGTATAGCCGCGGGCATGGATGACTTTTTGAGCAAGCCCATTATGATAGACGCACTTCAGCGGGTGCTGAACCGATGGCTCGGTTCGCAACCTGGGGCAGTATCCGCCGCAACGCCACCGCCCCCGGCAGCCAAGCCGGTGGATATGCCCCGAACCCTGTCGATAATCCGCGAGCTGATCCCCTTGCTGGCGAAAAACGATTTTGATTCCATCGAGTGCTTCAATGTCTTGCAGGAAACGCTGGCGGGAACTGAGGCCGCCATGGCGTTTACTGACATAGGCCGGCTGTTGGATGAATTTAATTTCAGTTTGGCGTTGGAGAGGTTGCGCCAGATACTGGCGACCCGAGGTTGGGAGGACGAAACATCATGACCGAGCGACGTTCCAAGAGGTTTCCAACCTCCAAAATCCGGTTTTTTGGGGTTTGCTGTTCTCCCTGCTGACCTCATTGGCAGTAGCCAGCACGCCCATTCGCTCGGCGAGCGAACTCGATTACCCGCCCTTTTCCATCGTCACTCCAGACGGCCAGGCGGACGGTTTTGCGGTTGAACTGTTGCGCGAGTCCCTGCGCACCATGGGCCGCGAGGTGCAGTTCAAGGTCGGCCCCTGGTATGAACTCAAGCAGGAACTCGCAGACGGCCGCATCCAGGTTCTGCCATTGGTTGCACGCACCGCAGAGCGTCGTCAGATCTATGATTTTTCGGCGCCATATCTGTCCATGCACGGCACCATTGTCGTGCGTAAGGGTGACTCCCGCATTCGCCGACCCGAGGATTTGCGCGACAAAGTTATTGTCGTCATGAAAGGCGATATCGCCGAGGAGTACGTCCACAAACATCATCTGAGCGGCCAGGTGGTGACCACTATTACCATCGAGGAGGCCTTGCGGCAGCTTGCCGCCGGACAGCATGACGCGATGGTAGTGCAAAATCTGGTCGCAGAGAATCTTATCCAGACGCGAGATCTGTCCAATCTCGAAT
>JBAXSA010000448.1:0-2558 GCA_037130945.1 Pseudomonadota bacterium
TGTGGTGATTTCAACCGCTACGTTAATCTGTACGGTTCCGTCGGGTGCGACTCCAGGCTTGGAAGGTAAAGGCAAGATATCTGAGGTCAGCGGCCAAGCTATTACCTATAAAACGAGCAAAGGGGTGTCCGTGAATGTCACGGTTTCTCCGTGTGCCAAGATCGAATGGAACGACGGTGCCAAGTCGTTCTCCTTAGGTCAGATGTTCGAGTGGCACGGCTACAAGAGTACTCGGACAGGCAATGTCGCACAAAGTGTTGTCATTAACTGACACAGTTTTTCAAGCCAAATTGACCACGGCATAAAAACCATCGCCCCCAGTGGGCGTTGGTTTTTATCACAGTTCCAACCCACACCCTCGGCACCCCCTGTGCTGCACCAGGATTCGAGCGTCAACACATCCCGTATTCCCGCCAAAACATCCTCGACAATATCCGGTGCCAGCTGCGTCAGCCTCATCATCCGATGACCTGGGCCTCGTCAAGACCATTAATCTTCCGGCTCACAGAGCATCACAGACAAGCGAAAACCGCTGCCTTGTGAGTTGCGACTTACGGTTTCAAAGATTTTGCTGGCGATCGTCCAATCCTGGGGAGAAGATCTGGCCAAAGGACGAGGATCGAGGTAGATGAGTACGAAGCGTTTGGTTGGAAACCAGGAGAGGTCCCCGAGGCAATCCTCAAAGGCATCCCAGTTGTGGCCAAACCATTCTGGGAAGGCAAGTGTTTGGGCGCAGACTTGGAACAGGTCATCGCGATTGATGATCTTGCTGCCATCTAGCACGAAGGTCTGAGTATCGGAGTCATTCAGTTCCCTAAGCCACTGTGACCATTCCTGCGGCCTCGGCAGAACTTCGATGCGGACGACGGGGTGTTTGAGGCAAGTCATCGCATAATCCTTCTGAAACTGCGGTAATGGTCGTCAGTGTAATAGCGTTCACCCTTGGCACCACCGATGATTCGACGCGCCCCGCGATCTCGTGCCCCGGGAGTAGGAACTGTGTATTCACGGTAATAGCCATTAGATTTATCTGGTAAACGACCCTCACGATTTCCGAAGGTGGTGCCATCCTTTCGGTATGCAAAAGGGCCACCTTGGTCGATGGCTTTGAGTACCTCACGCGCCTCTGCCGGTAATTGTGTAAGACTGATTTCCGCCGAGGGAATAGAGGCAGGGCGCTCCCGGGCCTCGACCCAACTAGCCAGCAGGGGAACGCTGATCAGCAATGCCAGCCAGAAGAGCCAGCGAAAGGGTAACGTCATAGGGATGCTCCTGAGTGGAAGGGGAAAGGGGAAGTGGAAGCATAGGCCTCGCAAGCGCCTACCCCATCGCAGCTTCCCACCGATTCAAGTAGTGCGTGAGAAACTTCTTGTCAGGTGCATACCCGCATTTCTTATGGATGGCGGAGATGATGGCATCATTACTTTTCCCTTTCCGTCGCATGTCCACTGCCAACTTGCGAACCTCTGGCGGATAGTTGCGCTGGCTTCTCTTATTCGGCGTTGCCGTGGCGCTGTCCGTCTGAGATGGCGCAGCTTCAATATCATCGGGCGCTGGCGCATCTTCGGCAATCGTTTTGCTGACAGGCGGCACTGCCTTTTGAGTCACCGACTCAACCTCCATTTCCCTTTCCCACGCACTGAGCATCCTTGGAAGATTGTTCCTGCCAGGTGCCTGACCACATTCCTTTTGAATGGCGGCGATGATGGCGTCGGTGCCTTCGCCTTGCTTCCTCAAATCGACGGCCATCCGGCGAACCTCGGGCGGATAGACGAAGCGTTGGGATTTCTTGTCTTGTGCTGGTGTGGCATCCGCTTGCGGAGTGTCTTTCACAGCAGCCTCTATAGCAGGAGTTGGCACAACCGGAACAACCACTGCGCTGGTAGGCGATACGGCCTCCTGAGCCAGTTCTTTCTCCCAGGTGTTTAATCTCTTCTGTAAGTTTCGACTGTCAGGCGCATGACCACATTGATTGTGAATGGCAGCAAGGATGTCCGCAGACTTCTTTCCTTCCCTTCGCATATCCACAGCTATTCGGCGAACCTCTGGAGGATAGTCCAGTCGCGAGGATTTCTTATCTGGCGCTTCCGCCGAGCCACTGGCCTGTGGAGCGTCATCCCCAGCATTTCCGAGCACGCTAACCGGCGCACTGACAACCGGCGGCGGTTCATCGGCCTTCACTGTTGTCTCACCACGGGACTCCACTGCCGTCACGCGAGCGGCTAACTGGCCTACCGACGAAGCCACGTCATCGAACCGCTTCAATATCTCACCAACCTGGACTTCCGGCGGTTTGGTGACAAGCGATGAAGGTGACCCCTCCAAGCCTTTGATGGCGCGCAATAATACGTCGGATTGGCTTTCGTCATTTCTTGCGAGCGCACGCAATCTTTTCGAGGTACCCTTGGGTAAAAGGAAACAGTAGGGTTTGATTTTCATGTGTCTGATCTTGTGGCTGGTATGAAACGGTGTTCCATGACGAGCATGGTACAGCATTGGTGTGTAATAACTCTATTCTTTTCAGTATCTCGCCAACTACGCTTCAAGCCATCGAGCAA
>JBAXSA010000449.1:0-2548 GCA_037130945.1 Pseudomonadota bacterium
TCGTCGCCGTGCGTTGCCTCGAGCAGGATCCGCAGACCCATGACCTTGGTGCTGAACACTCGTTCAAACTGCTCTTCCGTTTTTTCCGCAAGATCCCGATCCGCAAGCACCCCCGCCGCATGTATAACCGCAACAATGGGCCCCCACGTCCGGCGAACCTCATCAAGCGCCGTCTCCACGGCTGCGCGATCCCTCACATCCTGCGCGACATACCGCACCTCGCAGCCAAGCTGCTCGAGCGACGCGATTCCCGCTCGCACTTCACGCGCTGCCAGAATATTCCTAGTCAATCGCCCGATCTCGGCAAAAGAGACCACCCTCTTACCCTGCTCCGCGCCGGTGCTTAACGCACGCTTTATCCCGGTTTCTCCTTCGATATTTTTCACGCACTCCGGCTCGTCGTTGAGTGTCGTTCGGCCAATCAGTACCATTCGCAGTGGAACCACGCGTGCAAGCGCTTGTAGCGCCGCTACCGTCACACCACGCGCCCCTCCTGACACCACCACCACGGACTGGGGACGCAGTTGAAACGTATCGATCGTCCCAGTCGATGGAAGCGCAGTTAATGTCGTCCTTCTCCCATCCGCGTGTAAACCCACCTCAATTTCAGCCCCGCCATTGAGCAGTTCCACAACGATTGCCGCAGCGACATCGCTGGCTGACCGTTCCCCACGCGCCACGTCAATCGCCTTCACCGACGCGGATGGCCATTCGAGCGCCGCTGTTTTAGTCAATCCCGCCAATCCCGCAAGCCATGCCCGATTGCCGGCATGGCCGCTCAGTCCGAAGTCCCCACCCGTGTCTTGTACGGTCACGAAAATCCCTCCCCGCTGGCTCATGCGCGTAGCCACGATTCGCGCCGTGGCAAAGCATTCACGTATGACGGCAAACGCATCCTCCGGTGCGTGTACTGTTCGAAGCCCACCGAGAAAGATCACCACATCATCCTCGGCAGAGACAGCCCCATCGGGTTGAACCTCGAAACCGGCATGACGCAATCGTTCAATCAACGGATCACGAACGCCTTCTCCGTCCTCCGTTACCACCACACGCCCAGACGTCTTGTCAGCAAATATCGAATGACCGGTCGACTTGGCAATGGCCTCCACCACCACGGCACGCACTACCTTCGCGCACTCCTGCACGGGTTTCTGGGAGACTTCGACTACCTTTAGTATTGCAGGCATTATCCCTGGCATGAGGTTTTTCAAATGTTCCGTGATCTGTTCAAGCGTTCGCAGGGACACAATGTCTGCGGGCGAAAGCCTGGGCAAGGACGGCATGTGATCACTCAGTGCCGAGAATATCTCCACACGCTTGATCGAATCGATGCCCAAATCCCCTTCCAGACTCATCCCTGGTTTTAGCATTTCCATGGGATATCCGGTTTTTTCCGCGACGATGCTAATCAGCACCTTGCCAATGTCCGGAGCCGCAGGTATTGCCGGTGCAACGACTTCTGCAGCGGGGGTGACCACGACGGGCACTGGCGGAGACATCATGCGCTCTGGTATGGTCGTGTGCGTTGCTACAGATGGCATTGCAACGGGATCTGGCATAGTGACAGCCGACGCGGACGGGGTTCCTGTCGCTCTGCACAAGGCGGTAAAGGAGGACTCCATCGCACGCAAATAGCTTGCGTGCCCATCGGATAGTGCGCGCTGCATGGCCGCGTGTGCATCGCCGAGCGATCTCAGACTACTTTCGGACAGAGTGGGCGAAGGTGATGCCATAGGCGCTGGTTTTGGAATATCGATGGGCGCTGTCATCGTGGATTGGGCACGAGGGGTGAGTCGTGGACGTTGCAGCGGATCAAATTTACGTTCGGGGTAAGGACGCCCATAGTTGGTACCGTTGATGGGAATGGCATACTGGGGAATCGAATCCGGACGTTCTGGTTCGAGTCCATATCCGCTCCAGAGTGCCTCGAATTTCAGTGCGTGACCGGCAGCAGCGAGCCGGCCAAGGCCGTGCCATAGTGCCGTGAGCCCGTTTTGCTCTTTCCGGTCAAGATTGACGACCATGGAGGATGTCGTGCGTACCGCGAGAATTTGTTCCACCAGGCGAGTCAGCACGTTGCCAGGCCCCACTTCAACAAAGGTACGCACGCCTGCGGCATACATGTTTTCGACCATTTCCCTAAAGCGCACACGCGAGACGATCTGGTCGGCAAGATTTGTGCGAAGCACCTCGGCATTGTCCGGGTAAATCCCGGCGTCCAGGTTCGAGTACACAGGTTTCGAGGTTGACATGAAATCGATGTTTGCCAGGAAGTCACGGAACGGATCTCTGGCGGCTGATACGACCGGCGAGTGAAAGGCCGTTGAAACGGCGATTCTGTTCCAGTCAAAGCCTCTGTCCCGCAACGCCATCTCCGCCCGCTCGATGACCTCCAGGGTGCCGGACAAAACCACCTGTCGTGGACCATTGTCATTGGCGATCCCGACATCGATCCCTGCTTCCCTCAAGGCTAGAACTACGTCGTTCATGGGCCGCGTAACGGCAGTCATCGCGCCTGGTATCCTTGCTGCATCCCGCATCAGCTCGC
>JBAXSA010000450.1:0-2545 GCA_037130945.1 Pseudomonadota bacterium
GGCCACCGTCTCAACGGCGAAGACAGCATCCGGGACTGCACCAGCGAGCTTGCCGCTATCCATGCCGAGGTGTTTGGCATCAGCAAGGCCAAAGCCAAGGAAACACCCCAGACCACGAATCCGCTCCCTCCTGTGGACACAAGAGCAAGGCCAGCCGACAGCGACAGCGACCTGCTAGAACGTATCCGGCGTAGCCAGCAAGGATCAAAATTCGCCCGCCTGTGGGTAGGCCCAGGCATAGACCCTTCAGCAGACGATTTGGCGCTTTGCAACCTGCTGGCTTTCTGGACAGGCAAGGACGCCCATCAGATGGACAGGCTGTTCCGTCAGTCTGGCCTGATGCGTCCCAAATGGGATGAGAAGCATAGTGCGGATGGGCGAACTTTTGGCGAGATGACTCTCGATAAGGCGATTGCCGGAACCAAGGATGTTTACCGAGGGGATGCCCACAGGAGAGGGGAGGCGCTCGCCGCGTTCGGAGTGCCTGCCAAGGACACCGACCCACTGAAGGTTAAGACCGGCTTGGAATCTGTCTCCCCATTCTCTGACCTGGGTAACGTCCACCGCCTGGTTCAACATTTCGGCGGGCGACTAAGGTTCACAGATTCCGGCTGGGCCATCTGGGACGGCATATCCTGGAACCGGGTAAAGTTGGAGGCCGAGCGCCTGGCCCACGAACTGGGGCGGATCATTCGACGTGAAGCGAACCTTGCCAGCGACGAGCGACCGAAGGGGAAGCGGACATCGCATCGGGAGGATTTGCTGCGGTTTGCGGGCCAGTCAGAGGGCCGGAAGCGGATTGTGGACGCGCTCGAACTGCTGAAACGGGAGGTCTTCATCCCGACAGATCGGTGGAACACCCACCGGCACCTGTTGCCAGTGGCGAATGGTGCGGTGAATCTGAAAACAGGGAACCTGCTGGCACCAGATCCGGATCGGCTAATGATCGGATGTTCCCCTGTGGAATTTGACCCCGCAGCCGCCTGTCCCCGCTGGCTGCAATTCCTGGATGAGGTGTTCCCTGCCCACGATCTCTGGGATGGCTCTGATCTCCCGGCCTTCATGCAGCGATTGTTCGGGTTGTGTCTCACAGGAGAGAACACCGAGCATGTCCTGCCGATTTTTTGGGGCACGGGCAGAAATGGGAAAAGCGTTTTCCTAAACGTGCTGCAACACGTTCTCGGGCCGTTCGCTGTCGCCATGCCCGCCGATGTCCTGGCCTCAAAGCACATGGAACGCGACACCCAGCGGGATGCTGTGCTGTTGCATGGTACTCGGGTGGCCATTGCCAGTGAATCGGAGGCGGGGGCGCGACTCAAGACCGCGTTTGTGAAGTTGGCGACCGGGGGAGACCGATTGTCTGGGCGGAAACTCTATTCCGAAGCCTTCAGTTTTGTCCCAACTCACAAGCTGTTGCTGGTCACGAATCACAAACCCAAAGTGCCTGCGGATGACGAGGCCGTTTGGCGACGCCTGGCTTTGGTGCCGTTCACGCGGGTGTTCAGTGAGGCGGAGCAAGACCTTGGTCTGACTGACACACTACTGGCCGAAGCGCCCGGAATCCTGGCATGGGCCGTCCGGGGTGCGGGGGACTGGTACATGACGGGGCTGGGCCGTCCAAAGGAAGTCACCAGGGCCACGGCGGAATTCCGTAACGATGAGGACGCGGTTCAAGAGTTCCTGGATATCTGCACCCAGCAAAACGGGGTTTCTGTCCCCCTGGCCGCGATGTATTCCCAATTCCGAGGATGGGCGATTGCCCAGGGAACCCGAGCACCCATGTCCTCAAAGGCATTTTCGGCCAGGCTTATGACCCTCTTGGGTGTGGCAGATTGGCGCAGGAGTAATGGCGCGAGGATGGTTGACGGGGTTCGACTGCCCTCGGAGTTTGATGACCAGCGAATAACCACACAAAAAGAAAGTTAGTGCCTCAAGTGTCTCATATGGCCTATTTGCCCTATCTTCCCCTAAAAAAAACACATGTGTAAATTAGAGGAGAGAAAGGGGCAAAATGGCCATATGAGGCACTTGAGGCACTACAACACGAAAAGTAAGATTCAAGGATATGAAAAATACAGGTTATTAATAAGGGAGAGCATCCCCTTCTCCTGTGGAAATTAAGAGGACAGACCATGAGGAAAATTTCTCCTCCGGCTCCCATGCTCTAGCGTGGGAGCAAGTCGGAGAACTTGTCAGAATGCGACAGGGGTTCTGCAAGTGACTTTAGCCCTTGGCTACTGACGCGGACTCCCACATAGCAATATGTGCGCAGGCTTCAAGTGGGTATCGTGAAGGCTGTCAAACAGGTAAACGGCGTTTAGTGAAAACTGATGCTGTTTGCCCAATCACTCTGTAAGCGGACGCCATTTATCAGGCGAGTGATTGAAAACCAAGGTAAAAACTCTGAAGTGTCAGATATTACAACACGTTTAGAGAAACTTGGTGTGGACAGCCGGCCCTTGATAAAGGGGCTTTTCAAGGCTTGAGCCGGATGCGGGGAAACTCGCACGTCCGGTTCTGAGGGGGCTTCCCCGCCGAGAGGCGG
>JBAXSA010000451.1:0-2542 GCA_037130945.1 Pseudomonadota bacterium
ACCCAGTGGATTCGTTGAAGGGTCATGCTCTTATGCTGCATAAATTATTTTTATATACATGCTTAACATGATGAATTTACTGAACTTGTTAACCACGGGAATTCCCAAAGAGCCGCATTTTTCCAGTTTCCCCCAGCACCCGGCATCATGATTTTGGACTATGACCCGACACCTGGCAGCGAGGCCATGCCACCCGGCCAACTCGTCGAATCCATGCGCCTAGTCTGCCCGCCTCTGTTCAACGCCCCCATTTTACACCGCCCTTCGGTATCGAGCGGGATTCGAACCTTCGGTGGACAGCCTTTGACGGGGGTTCGCGGTCAGCGCCTTTACATCGCCGTTGCGGATACCTCTCTGATCCCGAAGGCTGGCAAGGCGTTGGAGGATTTGTTGTGGGCCACGGGTCACGGCTATGTGGTGATCGGCAAGGCCGGCCAGATCCTCTCACGGACATTGATCGACGGTTCCGTCTGGCAGCCCGAGCGTCTCGATTTTGCAGCGCCTCCCCTATTGGCCGAGGGGCTGACCCGAGACCAACCGGCTAATTGGCTCTGCGGAAATGATGCTGGCGATCCGCTCGACCTGCGCAAAGTCATCGAGATGGCCGATGGTACGGTGGTCACGGCGGCTGTCAGGGCCAAGGATACCGCCAAGGCGGGAGTGCAATCCGAAGCTCAAACGGTACTGGGCGAATGGGTCGAGGTCCAGGCGGAGAAACTGTCGAAGGCTCGCAAGATTCCGCTCGACACCGCCAGGGCGACCGTGGCCCGTGCCGCCGTAAAACGCCAACTGACCGGCGATTTCCTGCTGACCACTCCCGATGGCGCGCAGGTTTCGGTCGGTGAGATGCTCGATCACCTGGATCGATGGCACGGCAAGCGGTTCGCCGATCCACTGGAACCGGATTACGGCAACGACTCCCGCATTGCCTGGGCGAATCTGCGCAGCGGGGGCAGACCCTACGTCTACTCGCACGCCCATGGCGGTCGGCGGTTTTATCTGATCCGCCCATCGGCGCGAATCCAACTGGCCGACGGTCAACGGGCCAGGGTGGTCGATAGCCTGCTCGATCTGATGAGAACCAGACGGGAACTCTATGACATGGGCGGTGGTTCGGCACTAGCCCGGGTGACGGATGATGCCAAGGCAATTCCGGCCAATCAGGATTGGCTGGTGGATCATTTTGACAGAACCGTCGAGTTCTTTTCGATCAAGGAGGCCAAGGAAGGGCCTGACGAGGTGCCCAGAAACGCACCGGTCTGGGCCGCCCGGGCGATTCTGGCCAAGGACGGCGAGCGCAGGCTCTCGCGTCTGGATGCTGTGGTCACCGCGCCGACCTTGCGGGTGGATGGATCCATTATCAGTGAGCCCGGTTACGATCCCGTCAGCCGTCTGCTGTTTTTGGTCGACACACCCGACTCGATCCATGTCCCGCTCAACCCGACGTTTGAGCAGGCGCGGGCGGCTTTGTCCGAGTTGTGGGAACCGTTTCGGCTGTTCCCGCTGGTGGACACAGTAGACCATGGTGTGGTCTTGGCGGGAATCCTGTCGGCCTTGATCCGCCCCAGCCTGGCGACCTGTCCCGGTTTTGCCTTTGATGCGCCGGCTGCCGGTTCCGGCAAGACACTGCTCGCTCAGACCATCGGCGCCTTGTTGCTTGGCGTTGAGCCCGCCGCCTTGCCACCCGCATCCAATCAAGACGAAGAAACGCGGAAACGCCTCTTCTCGACGCTACGCGACGGGAGCCGTGTCCTGCTGTGGGACAATGTTCGGGAGCCACTGGGTAACGGTGCCCTGGATGCCTTTCTGACAGCACCTACTTTCTCGGATCGCATTCTGGGTAAATCCGAGATGGCGACGCTGCCGAACCGCGCCCTGTTTCTGGTTACCGGCAACAACCTACGACTGGTGGGCGACACCTGTCGGCGGATTCTGACCGCACGAATCGATCCCCGGATGGAGCGGCCCTACGCGCGATCATTTGGATTTTGTCCGCTCCAGACCGTGTTGGGCAAACGCCTACGAATGGTGGCCGCCGGTCTGACACTGGTGCGGGCCTGGATCGCGCACGGCCGGATTCGCTTGGGCGATGGCAGGACGGCGTCCTTCGAGAGCTGGGATGACCTGATTCGCCAGACCTTGTGCTGGGTGGCCTCATGGGACTCACGTTTTGCGGATCCCCTGAAGGCCACTGAGCGTGCCTTCGAGCTGGATCCCGAAACCAGCAAACTGAAGACGCTGTTGGCTACCTGGCATGCCAAGTTCGGGGATACCAGGATGAGTGTGGCCGAGATCGTTCGATCTGTCGTCTCGGACTTTGGCCTCAATGACCAAGGGGCAGCCTTGCGGGATGCTCTCGATGAAGTTGCGGGTGAACGGGGCACCATCAACCGCCGGCGCCTGGGCCGGTGGATCGAGAAAAATGCCGAACGCCGGGTGGACGGGCTGCGAATTGTACGGCGCGGCATTCTCATCGGCGCCACCACTTGGGCGGTCGTCCGCGATACGAATCCGGAACGGCCAGATAAAACCCACCATAACC
>JBAXSA010000452.1:0-2534 GCA_037130945.1 Pseudomonadota bacterium
ATGCGAAGGCCACGTCATACCACCAAGTCCCATGGACACTGTGCCGGAACCGAGTAACCGTATTCTGTGGATATTTCGCCAGAATCGCCGTGGTCTGCTCCGTTACCGGAACATATAAGTCTGATTCGTGACTGCCAATTTCGATCCCGGCATCAAATAATTCCTGATAAAGCATATTGCTCCTTTGAATACCACTGTAATGCCAAAATTAAAACATCCACTCGCCCGTCATCTTGTATAAGGCGGCTTTTGCCATATCATCATTGTCCAGCAACCGGCGAATTTCCGCCACAAATTCCAACCGGCCTATCGGCTTCTTCTGCCGGGAGTCATGGAACATCTGACCATGACTGCTCTTTGTGAAAACAACCAATGTTCCAAAGGTTGTAATCTCCAGCCGCCCGGTAAAGATTCGCATGGGAAATAGGTTCCCATCGTCATCTTCAATCAGGGGCTTCTTAATTTCACAAGAATGTCGATATGAAGGTGTCATGGTCCCTACTGTAATGCCAAAATAACTAGCCAGCAACCGATCTCGTAGTTCGGACACTCAAAGGATCAGAGCTACCCTTGAATTGATACTGGCTAGTTATATCAGCAATGCCTTCACCCAATCATCAACCTCAATGCCCTCACCTGCCAGATATTCCCCAATTTCCTTGGGAGTGGCGTTGAGAATCACCATCCATTGATCCGATTCCCTGATTATGCCACAGGCCCGTTCCTTGACAAAGTGCAGGATAAGCCGGTAAGTGTCGGTCAGTGTCTTAACATAAATAATGGCGTTAGTAGTTTTCATATAGTCCTCACTGTAATGCTAAATTAAATGCCACCAATACCCTCAAAGCGGAGTCGGAAGATAAACGGTGTTCGTTGAAGAATAACTGTCGGTAGTGGTATCCAAAATCTCGACCCCTTCCTTATTCAATACTTCCTTAATGGGGCCAACCGATGCACGAACATCAGCTTGCTCATACGAGTCCGCAGAAATCAGCAAGGTGTGAACAACGGTAATGGTTTCAGTCCGAATTGAAATGTATTTTTCCATATAGTCCTCACTGTAATGCCAAAAACAATAGGACTCAATAGGACGAACCCACCCCGGCATAGCCGGGGTGGGTATTTGGTGTCGTCAAAGGTTGGATTGTACCCGGTCCCAATAGTTGAGGGTTGAGGGGCGTCTGTAGCCCGTAGGCCCACCGTTATGGATTCGGGCCAGAGCCTCCCAGTTTTCCGCCCGGATGAACCGTTCGGACGGGTTCCTAAACCACAATAAATACAATGGCAAGAAGAAAAGAGCCAGATATGACAGGAAGCCTAGAGCACCGGCCGCCACCAGAAAATCCAACGGCTGGTCGTCGTGGTGCTGGAGAATGAGTTGACTGTCAATTGCCAGCAGATGACTTGGCTCGGTAAACGTCGCCAAAGCCACGGCGTTGTCGTAAACATCACGTTGCCATTGCAAGCCATGGGCAGGGGCAATCGTCAGATGGGCTGATTCGATGCGAATCAACTTCCCTTCCCGAGGACGCAACCGCAAGGTGTGGGGCAGCAGGTTGACGGCTGAGCTGTACTGGTAGGTGGTGACATGCTGGATTTGCAAGCGGCGCATCGGTGACACTCCTGTTTCGGGCTGCGATAGGTTTCATCTCTCATTTTCCCCCATTTCGACGCATCGCGCCAAATATTATCTGCTGGCGGTGTCAAGCTTTTCTGGCGGCGGCATCCACCCGCCGCCGAGCGCTTTATACAGGGCCACCAGATTGGTAGCCACCGTCCCGGTGCTATTGGCAAAATCTTGTTCGCTGCGCAACAGGGATTGTTGTGCGGTCAACACTGGCAGATAGTCTGAGACTCCGCCTTGATAGCGCAATCGTGCCAATTCCAATTCTTCCCGATTGGACTGGGCGGCTTGGGCCAGAAACTCATTGCGTTGTTGTTCCTTGGCGTAAGCAGTCAATGCGTTGTCCACCTCATGCCAGGCTTGCAGAACCGTATTATGGTGCACAATGGCGGCTTCTTGTTGCTCGGTCTTGCGCAATTCCAAGGTTGCCATCAGCCTTCCCCCTTGGAATATCGGCACGGTAATGCTCGGCCCAATCGCATACTGCAAGGCCGCCCACTCCACCATGTCTTTTAATTTCAACCCCTGAAGCCCTATGCTGCCGGACAAGGTGACGCGGGGATAAAAATTGGCCACCGACACCCCGATTTCGGCGGTTGCCGCATGTAACTGCGCTTCGGCTTGGCGAATGTCGGGCCTGCGCCGCGCCAACTCGGCGGGTACGCCGACGGGGACGCGGGGCGGGACGGGTGGCATGGGCACGGCGGTGGTCAGTTCCGCCCGCAAGGCATTGGGTTGCCCGCCGAGTAACAAGCTCAACTGGTTGATGGTTTGGGACTCTTGCTGCTCCAAGGCTGGGGTCTGGGCCTGGAAATTGGCAAGCTGGGTTTTGGCTTGCGCGACATCCAATTCGGTGACGGTTCCCCTAGCCGCTTTTTGCTCGGTTAAGTTGAGGTTTTCCTGTTGCGTC
>JBAXSA010000453.1:0-2528 GCA_037130945.1 Pseudomonadota bacterium
ACGGCGGAAGACAGCGACTGGGTGCGTTACCGGGAGCGCTTCATCTCCGCCGAGGGGCGGGTGGTGGACACCGGCAACGGCCGCATCAGCCACTCGGAAGGACAGGGTTTTGGCCTGGTACTGGCCCGTCATTATGGCGACCGCTCCACCTTCGCCCGGCTCTGGACATGGACCCGCACCCATCTCCAGGTACGCGAGGATCGTCTGTTGGCCTGGAAGTGGGTACCTGACAGTCCGGACAATCCGGTTCCCGACCGCAACAACGCCACCGACGGCGATCTCCTGGTCGCTTGGGCGTTGTGCCGCGCCGGACGCGAGTGGCAGGTGGAAGACTATCTTATCGCCGGGCGCGCCATGGCCGCCAACATTCGCACCCGGCTCCTGCGCGATAGCCCTCGCGGTCTGCTACTCCTTCCCGCCGAACAGGGTTTTGTCAAGGATCAGATCCTCACCCTCAATCTTTCCTACTGGGTTTTTCCAGCGTTCGGCGAGCTGGATCGTTGCGATCCCTCGCCCCAGTGGGGGGCGCTGCGCGACACGGGTCTGGCGCTCCTGGCCGTGGCCCGCTTCGGGCGCTGGCATCTGCCACCCAACTGGCTGACGGTCGGCGAGACCCTAACCCCGGCCAACGACTTCAAGCCGCTCTATGGTTATGACGCCTTGCGCGTCCCTCTCTATCTGAGCTGGGCGGGCCTGGCGAATGCCGAGCGGCTCAAACCTTTTTTGGACTATTGGGCCTGGTTCGATGGCGCCCGTTTCCTTCCCGCCTGGACTCGCCTGGATGATGACAGCATCGATTCCTACCCCGCTGCCCCGGGCATTCTCGCCATTGTCGCCCTGGCCCGCCGCGTTGCTGGGCAGCCGTCGCCAGCTCTCCCGCCTCTGAACGAGGGGCAAGACTACTACTCCGCGAGCTTGCTGCTTCTGACACGACTGGCGGCTGCCGAAGGTGGCGGATGAGGTGCCATGAATACCGATGAACGGCGTTTGGGTTCGACATTGAATCGGGAAGAGATCCTTCGTAGCTTGAAAATGATGTCCGACGAGCTTGGCAAGCAAGGCATCCTGGGCGAGCTCTGCCTGTTTGGTGGTACCCTGATGGTGCTCGCGTTCACCGCCAGACTGACGACAAAAGATGTGGATGCGATTTTCCAACCGGCCCAGACCATCCGGAAACTCGCCAGCCGAATTGCCGATGAGCAATCCCTTCCCGCTGATTGGTTAAACGACGGCGTGAAGGGGTTTTTATCCTCGCGTCATGAAACCACGACGGGGAATTTGCCGCAGTTCCCTTTTCTGCGCCTCACCATGCCCGTGCCGGAATATCTGCTTGCCATGAAATGCATGGCGGCACGCATCAGTGGTACCTCTGGCGAATCGTCCGATGTGTCTGATATCCGGTTCCTTATCAACCATCTCGCCTTGAAATCGGCCAACGAAGTACTCGATCTTGTCGTACACTATTACCCGGCCAATCGCTTCTCGGTAAAAACACAGCATCTCATCGAGGGCCTGTTCGAGGAGGGTGAGTTGTGAGACCAAAAACCTTGGCTGAAGTGGCGCAGCTCACGGCCAACGGCGATTCGTTCGATCATTGCCTGACCAATTTTCTTGACGAATTCTACGCCGCACCCAGTTCCGAAGCCTTATGGCCTACCCCCTTGCTGCTTGCGAAAACGCAGGGCGAGATGGGCCAGGTACAAGATGCCTATCTTGCGGCGACCGCCGAGGAGATTGGCCGCATCCACGATTTTCCCATGCCCCCTTGGACCGTCGACGATGCCCGGACATTGCGTTATCCCTGGTTTGCCATGCGAATGTCGGCCATACGGGCAGTGCTGTTGCTGGAGAGTCCACCGGCCTTTCGTTCCCGGAATCTCTTTGTCAGTGAAAATGCACTGACCCGGGTTTAACCAAGTTTAAACGGGTTTATCCCATGAGTGGCCTGATTGAAGACTGAAAAATTGGCACGACTGACGGCCACCGAAGGTGGCGGATGAGTCGCGTCCGGATTCTGAAGATTCTGCTAATCGCTGGCCTGGCGTGCGGATGGGAAATGCGGATCGCATCGGGATCGTCCAACCTCATCTCCATCCAGCAGACACCCCAGACCAACCTCACGCCGGCCCCCGAGTGGGTGCCACTGGATCAACCGCCAGAAGAGGCCCTGATTGCTCCGCCGCCTGCCGAAGACACCACCCTGGAACAAGCACCGACACCGACTCCAGAGGTTGTCCACCCAATCGGGCAACCTTCGCAACATCAGGATCGCCGGCCCAAAGCCAGGTTGGCGCGCAAGCGCATCCACCGCCCCACGCAACCCAAGATCCGACAGGACGATCTTCTCTACGCCTCGCGCCTGGCTCAGTTGGCTGCCAGTCGGGGTGACGACAGGACAGCGGAACAGAGCCTGGCGCGCCAGTTGGCATCCTCGGTGGAACGCCAGCGCGACACATCTGCGGCCACCCAGTTGGGATGGGTTTGGCAGCGGGCCAAAGCGTTTGAAGAGGCCCGCTATTGGTTCACTG
>JBAXSA010000454.1:0-2523 GCA_037130945.1 Pseudomonadota bacterium
CCATGGGCTGCACGCTGGAGGTGTACAAGCGGGTGTACCGGGAGATCAAGGCGGCGTGCAAGAAGCTGGCGAAGATGGACCTGCTGCGGCTGCGGAAGGCGGATTCGCGTTCCCACCGGCGCCTGGCCTCCTCCGAGCCGAAGGCGGAGGCGAAGAAGGCCGCTGCCAAGGGCGGTTCCGCCGCCGGCAAAGGCGCCGCGGCTGCCAAAGGCAAAAAACGCCAGGTAAAAGACCGGGATGAGAAACAGTTGACGCCGATCCCTATGGATGAGGCCCGCCAGCAAGATCAGCACCGTGCGTTGGGCGTTGGACAAGGGATGGCCGCCCAGGGCGGTGGCCCGGAAAAAGTCCTCGATCACGGGTGCGCCGCTCACCGTGTAGGGCACTAGACGGTCTTGCAGCGCCACCTCAACAATCCCCAGCAGGGCATTGACCGATAGCACGATCAGCAAGAGCCTGAATATCTGGCGCTGCCGGATGGGGAGGGCGGCCAGCAGCACCACCCCCAGGAGACCCGGTGCAATGAGGGTATCGACAAAAAAGGCGCTGCCATTGGAGCCAAAACGGAGGAGGGAATAGAAAGCAGTGGCGAGGGCACCAATCAGGAACCCCATCATGGCGCGCCGGACGCTGGCCAGACGGACATCCTCCAGACGCGAACTATCGTGACTTGACAGGAGATGAAGCAGGAATCCGAACGCGACACAATAGGTGCCCGGATGGAACTTGGCCAACGGACTCCCCCCAGGAATATCATAGGGAATACCCCAAGCCTCCAGCAGGCTACTGGAAATCGGCAGATAGAGCGCCAGGCCGATAAAAACCAGATAAAAAGCCAGGGTCGAATAGGTGGTATCGTCTGGCGCACGACAGGAGACCAAGGATCGAGGCTTCACTGTCTGATCCAGGCCAGTCCCCGAGTGCGAACCTCGGCGACATTGAGCATCAGACTCGCCAAGCCGTACAGAATCATGCCCGTCAGGATGGCCAGCAGCAACCCCGAGACACTATGGGAGAACGCGAATCCGCGCACGATGGCGACCATGAAGGCGCAAGCCAGGAGGCCTTTGCCGAGTGTGACCAGCGGCAGCGGGACAGGCATCAGGCACCGGGCCCGCCACCCACGCAATCCCAAGCCCAGGGCGTAGGCTGCGACAGTCGCCAACGCGGCACCGCGTAGCCCAAAGGGTGGGATCAGGAGCAGATTCAGGACGATATTGAGCGCCGCAGCGGCCAGGAAAGTCCACAGCAGGGTGATCGTTTGCTGTGCCGCCAGAAAGGCGTGAGCCAGGTAATGAACCATAAAGCCGTGGAGTACGCTGGAGAACGCGAGCCAGGGGAGTAACCGCGCCACCTCGGCCTGGAACTCCGTTCCCACCAACACGGCGGCCAGAGGTTCGGCCACCGCCGCAAGACCCGCAGCGACGGGCAGGGCAAAGAGAATGAGGGTGCGGACGGTGTCTTCCATCACCCGAATCGCCCCATCGATCCCTTGCCGCTGCATGGCGGCGAACAGCAGCGGTGTCGTGGCCATCCCGACCCAATTGAACAAAATCGCGAGGGGCCGATCCGCCAAACCATAGGCCACGGCATATTGCCCCACGGCACCCTGATCCATGAGCCAGGCAATCAGAAAGCGGTCACCATTCGCCACTACCAGGCTCATCAGATAGGCCAATGTGAGTGGAGCCGCGTAGTGGATCAATTCCCGGAGCTTGTCGCGGCTAAAAAAGACATAAAAGACATGGCGGCCCATTGGGGCGCGCCAGCAGCGGGCATCGAGCAACAGCACCATCAGATTGGCCAGGAGCAACCCCCACAGGGGTGCCAGCGCGGGGCGTTCGCAGAACTCGATCAGGGCCACCCCCAGCACCAGGGTCAGTCCGTACTGGAGACCTTCCAAAGTGGAAAAGCGGACAACCCGCCGGCTGTTGCGGTGAATCTCCAGGCCCATCTGTACCCATGACCGGATTAACAACACCGCGCCACTCAGGATCCATGGCAGTGGATCATCCCATAACACCGCAAGACAAGCGGATACCAGGATGACCCCAACCGCCAGGATGGCGAAGAGGCTGTACGTCGTCGAGATGAGTGCGG
The DNA here is from genome assembly GCA_037130945.1 of Pseudomonadota bacterium. Taxonomy (GTDB): domain Bacteria; phylum Pseudomonadota; class Gammaproteobacteria; order Chromatiales; family Chromatiaceae; genus JBAXSA01. The sequence continues at coordinate 2,101 of JBAXSA010000454.1, forward strand.
GTAGTTGTCCCGTCTGCCGGGCACTCTCGACGAAACGGCCCATTCCCAGGGTCAACCCGTAGAAGAGTAAGCCCTGAGCCCATAGGATGGCGGTGGTGCAGAGCGCGTAGAGGCCATACTCCCGAGGGGTCAGGAGACGAGTAAAGAAGGACAGACTGGCCAGTGTGATGATCGCCTGGAATAGGTTGATCGGCAGATAACCGGTCAGATGGCGGTGCAGCCCTGTCACTGGAAAAAACGATTGTCCGTGAGGGTCTAAGCGGTCACGGCGGTCAGCGTGGGGATTTCAGCGGGATCGTCAGCAACACGGGAATGCCCAGGGCGCGCTCAGCGTCCTCCGGGGAGATCATCACATGGCGGAAGGCGTCCTTGACAAAGGCGGCCACCAGCGCCAAAAAAAGCCCACTAAACAGCGCAAAAATC
>JBAXSA010000455.1:0-2517 GCA_037130945.1 Pseudomonadota bacterium
CAGGGTGCCCCCTTCGCAGAATTCGCTGACCTCATAAAACCGCCCCGCGTATTCCCCAAAATCCCGCAGCTTGACCACATGCGGATGCGCCAGCCCGGTCAGACCCTCGATCACGGCCTGGTTGGGCATCAGGGTGGGGCGATACAGCTTGACGGCCACGGCTTCCCCGCTGTCCTCGTCCCGGCAGCGATACACCTCGGCCTCGCCTGAGGTCTGGCCAATTGGCCCGGTTAAAACCCGGTAGCGTTCAGCCATCAGCAGGCCCGTCTCCAGGCACGTGAGCATCCGGGGCGGGGGAGATGGGGGGAAACGCCCGGTTACTGCCTGGGGTGGCAAGCGCTCGGTCACCTCGGCCTGCCAGCGTTGCGTGACGGTGTCACCCGCTACGGTTGTTTTGTCAGACACAGGATTGGCCATGAGCCTCTCTATTGCGCGATTACACGATTACGCGGTTCCGGTTCAGCGGCCCCATCCCACATGGCCAGCGTTCCACCCATTATAGGGTTCAAGATTCCTGGCAGTGCTAAACTCTCTGTTCAGACCTGCCCCTCTCCGAATCCTCGTAAGGAGCCCCCTATGGATCGGTTTCGCCGGATCGCCTGGATTTTTTTAACCGCTGGGTTGATGGTGTCAACTCTTGCCGCGCCCTCTCAAGAATCACGGTTTGCCTTCGTGATTGGCAACGATGATTACGCAGAGACGCCACTGCCGGTCGCCGCCCGCGATGCCAGCCTGATGGCCGATACTTTAAAGGCGGCGGGATTCGATGTCATTGGGGCGCGCAACCTGGATAGCGAGACCTTGCGCACGGCGTTTCGTGAATTTCTCGACAAAATCGCCGCCGCTGGCCCGCAGTCGGTGGCAGCGATTTATCTCTCCGGCTATGGTCTCCAGTTTGAAGGCGAGAATTATCTCGTGCCTCCGGGTGCCAAAATCGGACGCAATGCCGACATTCCCCTGAATGCCATTCGCCTCTCCGACCTCACGCGCGGGCTTGGTGGGGCTTCGACCAAGACCAGCCTCGTGGTACTCGACCTGGCCCGCCGCCATCCTTTTACCCAGCAGGGAGAAAATCTGGCACCGGGTCTTGCCCTGGTCGAACCCGAGCCGGGGATGCTGGTCGCGTTTAATGCCGCGCCCGGTACGGTCGCGCCAGCCGAGTCAGGTGACTATGGTGCCTATGCCCTGGCCCTTGGCGAGACGATGCGGGAAGGCGGGTTACCCCTTGATGAGATTTTTTCCCGAACCCGTTTGCGGGTTTCGGATGTCACCCAGGGTGCCCAATTGCCTTGGCACACCGCCGATCTGAAAGGCTCTTTCACCTTCTTTGAACGAGCACCGGAGGCACCCGCAGTGGCGCAAACCCTGGTCTCTAACGACAAGGCCATTGGCGACTTTCCGGCCGAAGAGGCCTATGCGGTGGCCCTCCATCGCGACACCGTCAAGGCCTATGAGGCCTACCTGGCGGCCTTCCCCGACAGTGCCTACAGTAAGCGGGTACGCGGCATCCTGACGGCCCGCCGCGAGGCAATCACCTGGCGCCGCACCGTATCGGATGGAACCTCCCGGGCCTATTGGTCGTATCTGAAGCGATATCCCAAAGGGCCGCACGTCAGCGACGCCCGGCACCGCCTGGCGCGACTCAAGGCCGAAGCGGCACCGCCCGAGGATTTTGCAGAGATCGAATACGATGTTGGGCCGCCCTCTGCGGCGGAAAACAGCTATTTTGTAACGGGTTCGGCACCCCATTATTACGATTCCGATGCGCCGGCCTCGCTGTCGTCCTCGATTTTGCCACCGCGTCCCAAATGGTGGACTCCCCCCGCGCCACCCTCGCTGGATCAGGAAGAGGATGCCTACATCCTGCCAGCGCCTGCAACCACCGCAACGCCAGAGTGGATTCGTCCGCCCGCCGGTGTGGCATTGCCACCCTTGCCCTACGTCGAGACCTGTGACTCCTGCGAGACAACGACCGGTATTTCTCCCTACATCGCTGTCCCCGCAGCAGTGGCCGTCGCTGTCGCTGCGGGTGCCTGGTACCAGCATCACAAACACCATCGCCCCCATGACAATGGTAAGGATCTTTACAAACATCCTCCCGAGGGGGACGGTTCCAGCCATCGGCCACCCCGGCCGCAGCCACCGGTTACGGCCCCGCCCGGCACTCGGCCTGGCCTCCGGCCAACTGCACCGCCGCCGCCGCCGGTACCCAAGCCATCACATCCCTTGGCACCTCCAAAGACCGTACCGTTCCAGCCACCCGTCATCCCCTCGCAAGGCCATGGGCCGCAACGGCCTTCGACACCCTCGGTGCCCAGACCACAACCACCGGCCTCGTTTCCTGGGGCTTCACCCCCACCAAAGGCGGGGACGTTCCCAACACCTTTGGCACCTGCCCACAACCCGTCCTCGCGGCCCTCGTTCCCAGCTCCGGCAACGTCTGCACCACGGCCATCCACCCACCCCAGCTTTGCGCCGCCCCCACGGACGAGCCCTGTCCCGGCACCCGCGCCTTCT
>JBAXSA010000456.1:0-2516 GCA_037130945.1 Pseudomonadota bacterium
TCCCGGATGCCCGGCTTTCAGAGAAGCGGAAACTCCGGGTGGGTTTGCTGATTCTAAAACATGGAACCGCTGGCTGGACGACTCGCAAGCAACTCATCAAGCTGGTTCGCGAGGCTATGCAGCTGGAGGTCGTAGGTCGTTTCCGCTATATCAGGCGCGAACCAGCCAAAATCGACTACCCCTCTTTTTTCTCCAACAGCGCCTTGAGACGCTCGATTTCTTGCAATGCTGCTTCCTTTTCTTGTGCCGCCGCCACTTCCCTCCGAACTGCGGCTTCCTCCCTCTGTAATGCCGCCTGCTTCTCCTGCCGCTCTTGCTCCAATGCCTGCAAAGCCGCTTCCTCCCTCTGCAAAGCCGCCAACCTCTCCTTCTGAATACAACTCTGCTCGCGCAGGAAGTTCTGGCGCGCCTGGTAGGCGTGATAGTCCCGCTCTTTTTCGGAAAATTGTCTCAAGGTACCCATGGCTTTTCTCATCTCAGCGGTATTCATCCAGTCCGGCAACGAATCATCGTTAAGGGTTTCGCCATCCCTGAAAAAAAGAAGCCAACGCTGCTGTTCGTTCTCGATCCTCTGGGCGTGAAACTTGGCCAGCTCAAGAACCCAAATTCCACCATGCTCAACCGGCACCTGACACTTACTATCCCGCAGCTTGAAGTTCCGGCTGTATTCCTTATCATCGAAGAGATTCTCGGCCAGCAGCCAAATACCGTAGACCGGCTTGAGTAGAGTATAGTCTCCGCCAGTTTGAAGTTGCTGGGTGTATATGTCTGCCCAGTTATAGACCATGCGCTTGGGGAGCGAAGGATAGGCGCACATTTGAATCTCAACCTGGAAAATCCGGCCAGATTTGTCCTTGGCCTTGACGTCGACAATGCTCAACTTGTCGGTCAGAAATTCCTTGTCATTGTATGGATTGAGAATCTCAACATCGACAATGGGGCCACTCAACTCCGCACTCAAGATGGCGTTGAGGAAATGGATCAGCAACGGCCGATTTTCCTCGGAGCCGAGCAGCGCCTTGAAAACGCAGTCCACTTTGGGGTCGATTCGATGTTTCATGAGTCAGGCTGGAAGCTGGAAAGAAAAGATTAAAGAGGGAACCAGCCCCATGCTACCCGATTGGCCACGCCAACGGTAGCCACAAAAAACGGGCGGCTCATGGCCGCCCACCTCATTTCTGGGCATCTTGGCTATGGCGTCATGCCCGCCATCAGCAGCTTGGCCGAGACCGCAATGTTGATGTAGCGGGTCGCCATGTTGGGTAGTGCCGCCGCGATCTCGGCGGCGGTCTTACCCTGAACGGCCAGGGCGGCCAATGGTCTGGCCTCCATCGTCGGCATCCACTGGGTCAGGAATTCCTGGAGCGTGATCGGCGTTTTGGTTCTGATCTTGGCCTTGACTGCCGTGGAATCGGAGGCGGCCTTCAGGTTAATTCCGGCGTCGATGGGGTCATCAGGCGAGTCATGGAGTTTCAACCGCAGCACCTGCTCTTCATCCACCGCGCCATTGAAGACAAAACCCGTCACCTTGCCAGCCGGATGTTCCTTGCCATCCGCGCCCACGAAGGTCAGCGTCATGTTGGTGGGCAAAGTGACGCCATCGGTTTTGCCCTTGACCACCACCTCGAAGGCCGACACCGTGGTGAGGTTCGGATAGGTGATGTCGATGCCGTGGGTCTGCATCCGCTTGGTGGCGTTGAACATCAGATCGCTATTGCCGGTATAAAGACTGGCGGCGGTTCCATTCGAGATCGCATCGCCAGGGATAGCCGCGTACTGGGCGTCGTCATCATTGATATAGGACAGCGAGCCATCGGGGTTCATCTTCAGCAGCCGGATCGCCTGGACATGCAGGGGCGTCTGGGTGGAAACGCCAAAGGTGACCGTGAATTTCTTGGCCTGCACCTTGGTATGCGGACGAATGGAACGGTAGTCCTCGGTCACGCTGGCCCGGGCCAGACTGGGGGCGGATTCATAGCCCGGCTCATTCTGCGAGGGCGTCAGCGAAGGAGACACCACCAAACTGTTCCAGTGGATGAGGTAGCCGATGTATTGCGCGGGCAGGTTCCCGCTAATTGGCGTCCAGTTCTCGATGTTCACCAGCGTATAGGCCTGTCCATCAAAGGCCCGCAGAACGCCATTGCCGTCATACAAACTTCGCTGAAGGCCAGTGGTTATGTCGACCAGGGGCGTCTGAACGCCGCCGTGCAGTGGCTGGGTTGGCAGTCCGGTCGCCTTGTCGAATAGGGAAATCACGACGGGTGATTCCGTTCCAAAATCCTTCACCAGAATGAAATGATTGCCCCGCTCATCCAGTAGAGCGCAACGCATGGCATTGGCATCGTAGGCCGTGCGATTCTGGAGATTGACGAGATCACTGAGCATGATGGCCATTTTGGGCTCCTTTGTGAGAGAGAATGTCAACAAAATCATCCTACTCCCCATAAAAAAAGGCTTGTCAATAGCTTTCACCGGGAAATCCTTACTTTCTTCCCAGTAGGCTATTGACAGGTCTT
>JBAXSA010000457.1:0-2515 GCA_037130945.1 Pseudomonadota bacterium
CCAGCCAGGCAGGACGCTGGTTGTAGAGGTTGGTCAGGGTGCGTTTTTTAAGCTCCGCTTCAAAGCCAGGTTTGGACAGAATGCGGTCGGGGTAGCTCGGCACCACCTCCGGCACCCGCTCCACCCACTCCGGCGGGTTGAGCCAGTTTTCGCGGAGTTCGTTAAGACGGCGGGCGGCGGCGGCAATGGCCGGGAAGCGGGTGTCTGGGTTTGGGTCGTGTAGGATGCCTTCGGGGAAGGGGAAGGTCTCGAAGGTGGTGGTGGGGGTGTAGCGGGGCCTGTCTTCCAAACTGGTACACAGGCCCAAAGACCACAATTCGTGGAAACGGGAGTGGAGAACGCCGAAGGTGGCGTTGTCGGAGCGGGGGATGGTAATAACGGTCTGATGAGGCCACACTGCCGTCGACAGCCAAACAAAAAAGCGGTGCTTTGATACTTGCGATGTCGCGATATAACGCGATAAATCGATAGTAGCTTTGCGCCAGCCAACCCCTGTCTCGCCATGAATCCACCACTTTTCACGGCGATTCCTTCGAGGATTACTTTCTCGCAGGGGTTTTACATGTTGGCGGACATGCTCAAAAGGACGCTCGTAAAGACTCGCATCCGCTTCGACCATTGCAGAAAAATCGACAACCCAGAGGCCCCGCGTCCGGCTAGTGATGTCTTTACCGTTGGTTAGAGGCCGCAGCACGTTGCTGTTGGGACGGCCATGTGGGTTAGGCAATTTGAGCCAATCGTGCGCAACATCACCTTCAACATCAAATGGCCCGACCAACACAGGGCCTTGAAAGCTCACTCCAGCATTTTCAGTGATCGGCTTGGCCTGTGTTAAATCCCCTCCGGCGTCGTTATTGACTGCTTGGCCAGTTAAATCGGTATAAATAGCCGCCACTGGTTGGCCATCAAGCATGAAAGGCGTTTCCGCATTTCCAAAACACACCAGCGACACTCGTACCGCCGCGCCTTCGTTGATCCACGGTTCGTCACTCCAGGCGTGGAAGATGGACAGCGGGGTTAGAAGAAGGTCTTCATGACCAGCGATAGCACTCCCGCCAGGATGACCCCCATCATCCATTTCATGACTAACTGGTCGGCCCGCAACATGGCCATGTCGACGCGAAGGGGGGCCAATGCCGTCTCCAGATGGGCTTTCGTCACCAGCTCGTCCTGGGCTTTGGCAATGGCTCGCACCACCGCCTCGGCTTGATTCGCGGGGATCCCCGCTTTCTTGAGGAATTCTGTCAGTTCCAGGGTATCGAATGTGATGGCTGACATGAGTTTCTCCGTTGTTAAATGGTTTTGATGTTCTTAGTATATGCTCTAACACCTTTCGGTTTGCGCCCCCCCGGATGCTGTTGGTGGCGACCAGCCCGGCCCGTTTGGCCTTGTTTGATTCAATCTGAGCCCGCGCCTTTTCAAACCAGTAGGTCACAAGATCGGCACCACCGGGTACCCTGCCTTTATGGAGACCGCGTAGCCGGGTCACATATTCCACGCCCAGTTCGCCGAGCATCTTCTTGTCACCCAGAAACGGCGGATTGCCGATAATCACATCCGCCATCGGCCAGACCGCCTCCGTGCCATCGGGATTGATAAGCGCATCCCGCTGCTCGATGGTATCCAATGGCCGCAGGATCGGATTCCGGAGCAGGCTAAACCCGTGATTGAGCATCCACTGGATGTCGCCGATCCAGACTGTGACCCGCGCCAGTTCCGCCGCGTAGGGGTTTATTTCGATCCCATGCACGACATCCGGCCCGACGGCGGGAAACTGGCGAAGCAGGCCCAGGGCTTCGGCCTCCAGGGTGGCCTGATGTTCAATGTCTTTCAGGGTTCGTAGCGCCAGATAGAGAAAATTTCCGGAGCCGCAGGCCGGATCGAGTACCCGGAAATTGCGTAGCCGTTCCAGAAAACCCTGGTAGGCGGCATTAGCCTTTTGACGTTTCTTGCTCTTGTCGGCTTCGATGATGGCCTTGGCGGTTTCCCACTCGGCCCGCAAGGGCTCGACAATCACCGGGTTGATGATCCGCAGGATGGATTGGGGATCGGTGAAATGAGCACCCAACTGGCTACGCTTGTCCGGGTCAAGACCGCGCTCGAACAGGGTGCCGAAGATCGATGGCTCGATGGCCGACCAATCGAGCCGCGCCAACTCCGCCAGGGCCTTGATCTCGTCAGCTTCCAGGGTCAGCACACTGGCGTCGTCGAACAATCCGCCGTTAAACCAGTCGATGGTCTCAACGCCAAAATCACCGCCCTGGGCCATTGCCTGAAACAAGGTGCCAAGGCGGGCATTGACGCGATCTGGTGCCTTGATGCCACCCTCGAACAACTGCGTCCCAGCTTTTCCGGCAATAACCCGACTTCCTCGGCGAACAGGCAAAACAACAGCCGGTTGAGAAAATGCGCCACCACCTGGGGGTCATGACCACGCCCTCGCGACTTCACAGCCAACTAACCCAATCGCCGGGCGGCGGTCTCCGTGATCTATTGGGTGGTCTGGTCAGGCCGC
>JBAXSA010000458.1:0-2514 GCA_037130945.1 Pseudomonadota bacterium
TTATCATTCTGTCAATAGTCACTTGCCCCCCAGCATTACCTGTAGCGCACTATCAGGTAAAGTGCTTCTCGAAACAGCACCCAGCCAAGTCATCGAGGGTAGACTGGTGTGGCCGACCCATATAACCTAACAATCCTTCACTTCATTATCCTAAGGAATCTGTTGATGACACCCTGTCCCTGTGGTTCCGGACGCGAACTAGATGCGTGCTGCGGCCCTATAGTGGCTGGAGAACCCGCGCCTACCCCCGAGGCTTTGATGCGGTCACGCTATACTGCCTTCGTGCTGGGCAATCTCGATCATATTGACCGTACCCATGCGCCCGAGGTTCGCGCCGATTTCAACCGAGCCGAGGCCGAGCGCACCGCTGCCGAGGTCGAATGGCTTGGGCTGGAGATCCGCCATGCCAGTGAGACTGGGGATTCGGGCAAGGTGGAATTCGCAATCCGCTTCCATCGTGGCGACCAGGAACTCACACAGCACGAAGTGGCGAGCTTCCGTCGCGTGGAGGGGCAATGGTTGTACGCAGGGGGACAAGTTAGCGCCAAACATCCACCGATTCAGGTAGTCAAAATTGGCCGCAACGATCCCTGTCCCTGTGGTTCAGGCAAGAAATACAAGAAGTGCTGCGGCACCTGAGCGAACTCGTACGGCATGGATCAGCGCTTCCACTGTACGGCCTGCGGCCAGTGCTGTTTTGGTTGGCTACCGCTGACGCTCAGCGATGCGCTAATCCACGCAGGACGTTTTCCACTGGCCCTAGTCTGGACTCCCGTCCCTCAGGGTGTCCGGGCTTTCCCGCTCACGGCACGGCTTGGGATCACGATTAGACTGCGCAATCGCAAGCAGATCGCTGTACTGGTCACACCAACGGCTTATCTACCCCCCTCGTTTCCCTGTCCGGAATTAACTGCCGAGAATCTGTGCGGCATCCAGGCAAACAAACCCCTGCGCTGCCGGACCATGCCATTCTACCCACCCCGCGAGGAACAGGATCAGGCTGATATGTTGTTTCCCCGCAAGGGTTGGGCCTGCGATACCTCCATGGCTGTGCCAGTGGTTTACCACGACAAGACGATTGTTGATCGCGCCGACTTTGACAACGAGCGCCGGGCTTTGCTCGAACAGGTGCCCACCATGCGTCTCTACGCCGATTATGTCCTGAAATACATGCCCTGGATCACCGAGAGCCTTGAGTCTGTCGTGCGAAAACCGGATGGCAACGTGATCACCAGTCTCTCTTCCTTTTTTACCGCAACCAGACAATCCGACACAGCGGCCCTTGCCGCTCGGCAATCGTCTGTACTCAAGGAGTATGCGACAAAAACCGCTGGAGTTCCCGAACTGGTTGAGTACCATCGCAATTATTCAGGGTGGGCAATTGAAATGGACTATCTGGGCAGAACGACTGAGACAACTATTTCTTAACCTTCGACATATTTGCGAATAATCGTTAAACGGATTTTAATTAAATTAGGATCCGACCACTTCTGGGGGAGTATCCCACTTGGCTCATATTGGGTTTTGAGGACACGACGCCACCGGAGCCTAAAAACCGGACAAGAAAGGCAGGACTGATGATGGACAATCCAAAAAAGCATGTAAAATCAATGCGCGTTAGGTGAGCATCCCGGTGCAGAAGATGGCGAAAGGCCATGGATTCCGGCATGTCCTCAAAACCCAATATGAGCCAATCGTTTTTTCGATATATCTTTTTAAGCCCACCTAGTCCAGCACAAAATATTTTCATTGAAATTAAGCCAGAGATCCATGTCCAGCAAAGAACTGATTGCGTGGTATCCGCATGCCCAACTGGTTTAGCGGCGCCGGCCGTTTTTTCAAGGCTACACCGCCCCAACGGGCCTGGCAGCCGGTTTTGGGCTATGTGTGTGGTTATGTAGCTTTGGACTGGGTGACCTACATTCACGCCAACCTGCCGCTGGAGATCACGCCCTGGAACCCGCCCGCCGCCCTCACCTTGGCCTTTCTCATGTCGCACGGAGTGCGTGGAGGGCCCTGGGTGTTTTTGGCGACACTCATGGGGGAGATTCTGGTGCATGGGATACCCAAATCCTGGCCAACGGTATTCGCCACCTCAGCCGGCCTCGCGTTGGTCTATACCGTCAGCGCGGTACTGTTACGAAGAATCCCTCAGGGCGATCCGATCCATTATGGCTTGCGTGACCTGGCCTGGTTCATGACGCTGGCGATCTTAAGTGCCGCTTCAGCAGCGGTGGTTTATGTGGTTCCCTATACCCTGGCGGGTCTGCTGGAACTGGAAAGATTTTCCAGTCATCTTCTGAATTACTGGATTGGGGATTTCATCGGGATACTGGTGGTCATCCCCTTGCTCATGGTTCTGTCTGCGCCAGCTAGGTTTCCACTGCGTTTGAACTGGGAATTGGGCTTGCAGGGGGTCAGCATTTTGCTGGTGTTAACCTTCATTTTTGGATTTCGGGTCGACAACGAGTTCAAATTCTTCTACCTGCTTTTCTTGCCGATGGTGTGGATTGC
>JBAXSA010000459.1:0-2495 GCA_037130945.1 Pseudomonadota bacterium
GTATTGTCAAAAAAGGAGAATGAACCATGACCCTGGCTGAAGCTATCTATCAACACAGTCTGCGTCTGCCCGAATCCGCAGCACGGGAAGCACTCGATTTCATCGATTTTTTGGAACAACGTTACGCCAAAGCCGACCACAATGATCCCCAGTCTGTGGTAATCACACCCGAACAGCAGGAGGGGCTGGCACATATTGCCAGTGTTCGCATTCACTGGGGCGGTAAGCCCATCCCTGACCGGAACGCGCTCTACGACGTATCGCGGGGTTGATATGCGAGTATTTCTCGACAGCAACATCGTACTCTACGCACCGAGAGCCAAATGACCCTGGTCAACCCATTTCTGGCTACCGCTATGCCGCATGAATAACACTGGTTCGGTAACCCAATGAGCAACCCTATCTTTCTCACCCGTGTGGTGTTGCGTAACTACAAGAGCATTGGCTTTTGCGATGTCCGCCTTCAGCCATTGACCTATCTCGTGGGTGCCAATGGTTCGGGCAAGAGCAATTTTCTGGATGCCCTGCACTTGGTGCGAGACGCGCTGGCCGGCTCGCTCGGCAATGCCCTGAACGAACGTGGTGGCTTGAATGAGGTACGACGGCGCTCCAGCGATCACCCCATGGATTTCGGCATTCGGCTGGAATTCATGCTGAAGGAAGGACAACGCGGCCACTACGCCTTTAATATCGGCGCGTTACCAGGCCTCCGAACTCTGGTAGGCAGCGGTTGCGAGGTTCTGGCCGAGGAATGCGTGATCGGGGGTATCGGCAAGGGGGCATTTTTCCAGATTGAGCGCGGCCGCCTCAAGGCGAGCAGTGAAACAACCTTTCCGGCAGTGACAGCCGACCGGCTGGCACTGGTGGCGGTGTCGGGCCTGGCGGTGTTCCGGCCAATGTTCGATGCCCTGACCGCGATGGGTTTTTACAACCTCGACCCACCGCTGATGCGCGAGCTGCAAAAGCCCCAAGAGGGAGGTTTGCTCAAGCCCTTGGGTGAAAATATTGCCAGCGTAATCGGATACCTGGAGCAAGTGGCTCCCGACAGGATGGCCATTATTCAGGAATACCTCCAGACCATCGTGCCCACGATCCGAGGCGTCCGATACAGGCCCATCGGGCCAATGGAAACCCTGGAGTTTCACCAGGACATGACCGGGGCTACGCAACCCTGGTATTTTCAGGCGCAAAACATGTCCGACGGCACCCTGCGGGCGTTGGGTGTATTGACTGCGGTATTCCAGGGAAGCCGGGATGACTCGCCAACGCTGGTAGGTATCGAGGAACCCGAAACGGCGCTGCATCCGGCCGCCAGCGCCGCCTTACGCGAGGCACTGACCAGGGCTTCCCGGCACACGCAGGTGATTGTCACCAGTCACAGCCCGGATCTGCTCGACGACTGCGATCTTGGCCCGGATGCCCTGCTGGCCGTAGTGTCCGAGGGAGGTGATACACACATTGCGCCGCTGGATAAAGCCTCGCGCAGCGTGATGAGCGACCAGCTCTTTTCGGCGGGGGAACTGTTACGGCTAAATCAACTGTCGCCCGATCCCGAGGTACTCACCGCCCAGGCGCTGACGCAGGCCGGTTTGTTTGGCGAGATCGAACCATGATGGCAGTTGCCACGATTGTGGAAGGCGACGGCGAGGTGGCCGCGTTGCCGGTTTTGCTACGGCGGATCAATAATTGGCAAACCCCCGATGTCGCTGTGCAAGTCACCCAACCAATTCGCGTTCGCCGTGATCAATTCCTGAATCGGGGCGATGAGTTCCGTCGGTATCTGCTGCTGGCTGCTGCCAAGTGTGGCGAGAACGGCTGGATTCTCGTACTGCTGGACGCCGATGATGATTGCCCAGCCGAACTGGGCGCGAGAATCCTGGAGCGGGCACGGGTATGCGTTCCCCACCGTCGTGTGTCTGTCATCCTGGCAAAACGAGAATACGAAGCCTGGTTTATCGCTGCCGCCGAGTCGCTTCATGGTCAACGGGGATTTTCGTTCAACCCGGCGGAAAGCGTCGATGCGGAAGTCCCGCGTGACGCGAAGGGCTGGATGAAAGCGCGCATGATGGGCGGTTTCTACGGGGAAAAGACCGACCAGCCAGCCTTTTCCGAGCGCATGGATTTACAGCAGGCATTTGATCGCAGCCGATCATTCCGCAAACTGTGCAGCGAGTGGAATAGGCAGGTGATAGACAACCCGATTGAGGAGACGCACGCATGAGCCCGCGTAGGATGCGCTGGGCACAAAGCGCATCGGTCGTAATTGGTGCGTCTCCTTCCCGCAGGCCGTGAACCCGGACACCCCATGAACCCCCTTCAATATACCCTCCGCCAAACCCTGGAAGCAGCGGCCAAAACCCTGCGAACCACCTACGGCATACCGCGATCCTTCGCTGACGACATGGAACGGCTGGCAGGTGAGGTGGATCAGCCCTGTGTTGTCGCGGTGGTCGGCCGGGTCAAGGCCGGCAAGAGCAGCTTCATCAACGCCCTGC
>JBAXSA010000460.1:0-2482 GCA_037130945.1 Pseudomonadota bacterium
TGAGTCAATATGCAACATATTGAAAAATATAACAAAAAATCCAGAACACCTATGCCCATGGCACCTTCCCGAGTCAATCGGCCGGGCACTATCACAGATGGATCCGAGAGAAAAGCATTCATCAACACCCCACCATGAGTCATTATTATCCATATGTCGTCATGATGTTTGCGATGTCGACAACGCTCACCGCCTGCTTTGTGGCATCGCCCATTCCTCCCAACAGCAGCACGCCCTATATGCCGCAATGGGTGAGTGTCAATCACGACAACCCTGATGTGGGTTCAGACGGCACAAGCCCGCTGTCCCGGATGGCTTGCGAGCAAAACCTTGATCCACCCGACGCCCCCTCTCGCGTCCTCCAAGAAGCACTGTCCTTTTCACCCGGCGACACGATGCGAATCTATGTGCCTCAGGGGGATCAATACAGCGGCCTTTATGTGGTCGATGCCGACGGCGCCATCAAATTGCCCTTCCTTCCGCCCATCCAGGTTCTCGGGCAATCCGCCGCCGCCCTGGAGCGCAGAATTGCTGATCTCCTGGTTCAAGCCAAACTTTTTCAACCCTCTTTCGTGCAGGTCAGCGTACAACCCATGCAGTGGGCCCCGGTTCAGATCACGGTCTCGGGTGCCGTGTTTCAACCCGGCATGGTGATCATCAACGAACGGAAAACCGATGAACGCGGACGTCCGGAAGGTGCCGCCACGGGGGATTATGCCCCGGGTCGCCTGCTGACCAATGCCGTTCGCAACGCCGGCGGCATCCGTCCGGACGCGGATATTGCCCATGTGGTTGTCCTGCGCCAGGGCCAGCGCATCCCGATGGATCTGCGCGGCGCCCTGACCGCGCAACCCTTTTCGAACCCCTCGCTGATATCAGGGGATCAAGTGGATATCCCTTCACTCGGCTGTTTTCAAGAGGCCTTGATGCGGCCCTCGGCCATCAGCCCGTTAGGCATACGCATCTACGCCTCCACCCTCACCACGCCAGCAAACTCCAACTCCATGGCGGGCATCAGCAAGGACTCCGTCAGTTTTCCTTATGGAACGCGATTGCTGCAAGCCTTGGTCTCAATCAACTGTGTCGGCGGCAATACCCTCACCAACGCTGACCGCATGGCGGTTTTGGTCACCGCCAACCCGGTCACGGGAAAAAGCGAGGCCATTCAACGCTCGGTTGAGCAACTGGTTCATGAGCCCGGGCGGGACGCCTTCAACCCTTATCTGCTGCCCAATGATGCCGTTGCCTGCTATGAAAGCGGCTTCGCCACCTTCCGCGACGTGGCCAAAGCCCTGGTCGACTTTATTGCGCCTACCGCCGGATATCACTAATTGGAAACGCCGTACACGCCGCCGTCTTCCACTTCATCCGAGCCGACGCCCCAGGCACCGGATTCGGATTCGGAAACCCCCGTTGTTTCTTCAGTCGCCCCTCCAGCCGATCCCATGGAAGCGGTAGAGGAGCTTCCGTCATTCAAGCTCCCCAGTTTGAAAATTATGGCGAGGAAGGTGCTTTTATGGCACGGCGGTCCTAAGGGCCGAAAACGCCGCTACCTCATCGTCGCCGTCCTCGGCTTGTCCGTCATCTGGGCGTTAAGCCTGGGTTTTTTGAAATATGCGCCGAGAAAATTCACCAGTGAAATGACGCTGATCCTGCCGGGAACCGGGGTTGCCAGCGCCGTCAGCCTGGAGCGTATCGGACAGGCCTCGACGACCTCGTCATCGCCTTTTGGTGTCGCGGGCAGCAGTCCCGCAGTCACCGACAAGGAGATGCTGGAAAGCCGGGAAGTATTGACTGTCGCAGCCGGGAAAATTGGCGTGGAGGTCTCAAAACTCTCCAAGCCTCGGGCGAAGGTCATCGACCAAACGCAACTCATCAGCGTGCAAATGACCGGTCCCTCCGCGGTAGAGACTCAAAAACATCTGACAGCCGTTCTGCAAGGTTTTCAGTCGGAACTCGACCGCTTGCACCGAGACGAAGCGGATCAACACGAGATCAGCTATCGCTCGACCATCGAGGGTTTTCAACACAATGTTGAGCAGATTCGCGCACGGATCCTGGCCCATCAGGCCGAATCCGGACTGGTTTCGATTGATCAGTACAATCAGACGGTGCAGAGCATCGAACAGCTGAACAAGCAAGCCGCTGAAATCACAGCCTTGCGTCAACAAAAGGCCGGAGAAGCCCGAAAATTGATGGCTAGCCTGGGCATCTCGAATCAGGGTGCTGCGGATGCCTTGGCCTTGCAAGCCGATCCGGTGTTTCGGGGTCTGCTGCAATCCTTTGCCGAGGCCACCCAGAAACTCTCGGCCAATCTCACTAAATGGGGCGACAATCATGCCGAAGTCATGGCGCTTCGTGGCCAGCGCAACGCCGCCTTTGCCGACATGCAAAAACGCGCCCGCGACCTGATCCATAGATCCGATTTGAAAATCCTGAAATTTCTCGAATCCGATGCGGGGCGTACCCCTTCGGAACTGTT
>JBAXSA010000461.1:0-2474 GCA_037130945.1 Pseudomonadota bacterium
GGTGCCAGGCCACCCTCTGTGACCAGATAAACGGGTTCCCACTGGGGATTGAATTTATCTTTGAACTGACGCAAACCCTGAAAGTTGTAGAGGGTCTCGCCCCGATTGTAGAGCAGTGCGCCAAAACGGTGCCAGAGAGGGGCAAGGGGATGATCCTCGAGACCCGAGAGCGGCGCCACACCCAGGGAAAAACAGCGATACCCCTGGGCCTGGTAGTGCAAGATCAGCTTCAAAAACAGATAGTGCATGGTGAGATTGGGGGCTTCGCGGGTGAAACGCATCAGATCCACTGCCACCTCAGCGCGATCGGCGGTCGTCCACAGCGAGGCAAAGGCCACGGCCTGATCCCCCAAACCCACTCGAGCGATTTCAAAATGGCGCAAATAATCGGGCACGAAGGCCCCCAGGGAAAATCGTTTTTCCCGGGTTTGCTTGGAGGCCAGCCAGGCATCCGAAAGGCGGGTCAATTCCTCGCAATGGTGATCAAATGCGCCGGGCGGTAATATCTCGATCCACAGGCCATCGCGTTCGCAGCGTTTGAGCACATAGCGATGGGTTTTGGCCTGAGGCCCAATGAGGGTAAAAGCGTCCAGTGGTACCAAGGCTTCTTCCCCGAGCTTGAGCGGTGACAGCCCCATGTCGAGATAGAGGGGTAGATAACGCGCCCGGGTTTGATAAAAGGCAATCCGGCCCCCTTCTTTGTCTACCAGTTCCCGAAAACGCCAGGCCAGTTCCTCCATTGCGGATTCTGGGCCCACGGGATCGCCCATGCCGATCCAGCTTGATCCCTGCACGCCAAACATCACGAAGCCATCGCCAGTTTCGTTGAACAACAAGGGTTTGTCTCCCAACAGGGCCAGGTTGGGTAGTGTCCGGTTCTGGTGGGTGATGAGGTGCTGAGCTTGTGCCAGCATGGTGTCGTCCGGAGGTGCGATCCGCTGCGGGGTATGCTTCAACAAACGCCGCAACGCTAGCGCAACCGTGGCCATCGCCACCACCAGCAATGCCCGCAAGGATCGCGAGGCGGTGTCGCCGAAGCTGAATTGCCACCAGAGGAGATGGGAATATTCAACCTCCTTGTAGGCGAACAGGGCAATGCCCACGGTGCCCCCAAACGCCGCCAGGATGGCCATGAACCAGCCGCCGGTAAAGGGGGCATCCAGCAACGCGCTACGGCGATAGAATTCGCGCCGGCATAACCAGAGGATGCCCATCGTGATCAGCAAGACACTCGCCTCTTCATAGTCTCCACCCCTGATCAGTGCCAATAAGGCTCCAGCGGCGCACAGCCCCAGGGTGATCACAAAGGCACCCTTGACCCGGCGAAAGAGGCCATGGGCCAGAACCATCAGCGCCAGTCCTACCAGGCCACCCAAGACATAGGAAATCTCCACTGCGGTCAGCGGCAACAGGTCGCCAATGAAGTCGAGGCGCTCCGGGATGCCTGGCAGCGCCGAGGAGGCCAATAGAATCATGCCACTGAAAAAGGCCAGGCCAGCACTTACCGGTGGCACGAGCCGTGTGCCCCAACTACCCAGTTGACGTGCGACATCAAAGGCTGGCTGGGCGCGCTCGGCGAGTTCGCGCACCACCAACAGGCAGGTCGCCAGCAACAGGGGCAACAGAAAGTAAACGAAGCGGTAAAGCAACAGAGCGCCAGTCAGTGCTTCAGTAGATACTCGGGAATCCAGGGCAAACAGCAGGGTGCCTTCGAAGACCCCCAACCCTCCCGGGATGTGACTCAACACCCCCACCAACAAGCCAATGGCGTAAATTGGCAGAAAGGCCACGAAGGATATCTCTCCCGGTGGCAAGAAAACATACAGACAGGTACTCGCGCCGATGACATCCAGAATGGCCAGGAGTACCTGAAAGATCGCCATGCGCCAACCTGGCAAGGTCACAGGAAAACGACCCCATTGCAAGGGCTGGGGACGCCCGACCACCGTGAAAAGGATACCGATCACGACGACCGAAAGCCCCAGCAAAGCCCATAGCCGGATGGTGAAGGGCTGACTGTGCAAGGCCGAAACCAACACCTCGGGATTCCAGGCGGCGGCCGATGCGCCAACGACCAGAATCCCTATCGCCATCGACAGACTGCAAAACACCGTAACACAGCCGACATCTGCGGCATCCAGTCCGGCCTCGGCATAGATGCGATAGCGAACCGAACTCCCCGACACCAGGCTAAAACCAATGGTATTGCTGATGGCATAGCTGGCAAAGGAACCCAGCACCACCCGCTGCCAGGGCAAGGGATGCCCAATATAACGCAACGCCGAGGCATCGTAGCCAATCATGGCCAGATAGCTCAGAACCGTCGCCAAAGCCGCCTCAATCAAAGTGACAAGAGACACCGACCGCAACTCATCTCGAACCTCGTCGAGATGGATCTCTTGCAGTGACCAGTGAATCCCAGCCACAGCCATCAGAAACAAGAGAACCGTGACCAGGGGTATGGCCCAGGGGCG
>JBAXSA010000462.1:0-2473 GCA_037130945.1 Pseudomonadota bacterium
GATACGGTCTTCCCGTAAAGCGCGACCGATCGGGATCTCGGCCTCCAACCGCGTCTCTCCATGAATAATGTGAAAGATCTCGGCGACTGGCCGACCACTGGCTTCTTCCGTACTCCACCCGGTCAAGCGTTCCGTAACGGCATTGATCGTGACCACGTTCCCGCTGGCATCGCACGCGATAACGCCGTCGCCAATGGAACGCATAGTGGCTGAAAGCCGCTCTTCGCTTTCCCGAAGCGTCTCTTTTTCCTTGCTCAACTCATCGGTCCGCAGGTGGACCAACCGCTCGGCCTGATAACGGGCGGTCATCAGAAAATTCAGGAACAAGGCCATCATTGCCGTCAGGAATAAACCGATCAACAAAACCCACCAAAACGCCAGCGATAACTGCCGTTCAATAAATGAGGTACTTGGCACAATGGTAATGCGCCATTGACGATCAGGGAACTCCAAAGACATTTCGTATTTCAACAGAGGCCGGCTCCAATCCACCACGCCGTCCCTGACCGCATGACGATACAATACCTGCCTGTCCGCAGGGGCCGCCAGGTCCTCAACCAGACACGCCAACCCTTCCGGCGGCATCCTTGAATAAACACCTTTCAGAAAATCATCCGCGCTATAGACCTCCAGCACATATCCTTTCAAGGCCTGACGGCGCTGTTCGATCGTGCGCTTGGGCTGATCCTTGGCATACACGGGCATAAAAACAAGAACCCCGGTATGCTTCTGGCCCTGTTGTACAAGCTCCAGGGGCGGTGTGGCCACCGGACGGCCTATATCCCGGCTTTTCTCCATGGCGGCGCGTCGAACAGTCTCTGAGGCAAGGTCATATCCCGGGGCCGCCTCATTGCCTTTTAACGGCTCCACATAATAAACAGGGAAATAATCTTCCCGGTCCGCTACGGAGATCTTTTTTCCGGCAGCATCCCTCTCATATATCTTGAAGCCACCTAGACCATCCTGCCGGGCACTGCTTTCGTAAAAAACGCGTTCCGCTTTCGGCACCCGAGGAATCCATTCAAAGGCGCGGATCGGAACATCCTTCAGAAGCGGCACCACATACTGACTGAATTCACCGCGATCAACTGACTCCCGTGAATCCATGAACCGGCGCAATCCCTCCAGTCGGTCAATTTGTCGTTCCAGTTCCTGCGCGACACTCGAAACCCTGGTGATCGCGCGTTGCAGAAAAGTGGCCTTAAACGCGCTTTCAGCATTACTACGCAACTCCAAAAAGAGAGACGCCGTTAACGTCAGCCCGCTGCCCGCAATGATCACGACCATCCCCCACTGAACCAGCAGATCCGGCCTACCGCCTTCCCGGCTCTGTTCCATGGCCTTCGTAAATCGCCGCCAATAAGCAAACGCGAAAAAAACGCCAAAACAAATGATCCCCACAGGGAGGATCCCTTTAAGCCGGCCAAGCGCCACCGCCAGATTAAAATCGCGCGCATTCTGGTCTACGCCAAGAACAGAGATCATCTCGCCCGTGCGGCTATCATTAAAAGGTACATAGGCTGACACCCAACTGCCCCACCGGTCGGTCGTTGGATCGTCAACAATGCCTTTCCCGGTAGCAAAGACATTTTTTAATCTTGGCGCCGCTTCTTCATAAACCTGTCCCGGCGGCGACTCATCCTTACTGCCCTGAACTTCAGAGTCCGCCAGAAAAACGATCCTCCCCTCAACCTGCCGCATCAGATCAATGAACCGGACCGCAGGCATGACATCACGCAAGTGCTGCAACCGAGTCTTCACGATCTTATACACGGGACTATCAACATCGGCCGCGGCGGCAGACAGGTCCCGGACGAGTTCGGGCGTCACGGCCGTGACGGACTGTTGAGCCTGGCTTAAAAGTTGCGCTCGCTGGAATGTAGCCTCCCGTCGCCCCTGTTGATCCGCCCAAAACCAGCCCAAGGCCAGCATCGCCACAAGGATCAGGATCAGCCCAACAACCAAAGACTTCCCGGAACGAGTTGGTTGCGATGAACTTCTTTCGGCAACAAATTCTTCATTGAAACACCAGATCATGACGCCAATGCCGCATGCCGCAAAAGCCCGCAATAATTGAACAGGGAATCCGGCAAATTGCAGAAAGGTTTCATGATTAACAACCCCCGACAGAAGCACTCCGGCCTTGGGAGGAATAAATCCCGCCGCAATGGCATACAACACCATCGCGCCCGCCGCCAGCAACATGGTGCGGCCGCCCTCCTTGTTTTCCAATGACATCCGCCAAAGACCCAGCGCCGCCAGTAACCCGCCGCATAAACCCAAAGAATAGCGGATCGTCGCGTTCACGCCCGCCATCCCGTCCGAGGCTTCCAGAAGAATAACCAGAAACAGCGGAATATAGATCCACCACCCGATCCTGACATAATTCAACCGTTCGCAGGTTAAACGGCCAAACTCAAAAAGACAAATGAACGACACGCCCATGATGACAATACGAACCCATTTGAACGGG
>JBAXSA010000463.1:0-2463 GCA_037130945.1 Pseudomonadota bacterium
AGGATCACGCATTTCCCGAAAAGGGTGTTCTGCCACCCCCCGATACCATGAAGGAGGTACCCGTCGGAGTGGGTTACGACATTGGCGTTGAAGTTGACATCCACTTCGGTGGCGCCAAGGATCACGATGTCGACCATGGATGAGAAGTTCCCTTTGCCATGATAGTTATAGCTTGTAAATGGACTTGTCCAGGTATGGTGAGGGTTGTCGCGCATGGAGCGCACCCCGTCGAGGTCGAAGGTCTGGCCATCGAGGATATATTCCACAAGACCCTCTTCGAGCATCTTTACAAGATATTTGTTGCTTCCGCCACGGGCAAACCTGGCTTTCCATTTTCGTTCACGCAGTATCTCCGAGAAATAGATCCCGATGGAGAGGGCTGTTCCGCCTGCCCCGGCCTGGAATGAAAAGCCATCATAGATCAGCCCGGCTTCATCGCAGAATTTTGCCGACCATTCAGCCAGCAGCAGCCGGTCGGGACTTTTGGTAATCTCAGTTGTTCCACTCACGATCTTTTCAAGCTGATCATCCCAGTCAAGAAACTTTGTGGTTTTCGAGATACTATTGAGGTAAGCCTGCAAGTCGACAACATCGTTTGGACACAAAAAGCCTGCGTATGAAGGCATGGCACCTTCGCCGTTAACAGCCTCGCCCACGTCGCCGCTTTCATCCTGGATATTGGGTCGCATACCGCCCGAAGCGTCTTGACCATGGCAAGAAACGCAATTGAGGCGGATATAGGCGCGACGTCCGTCATCGGCGGCATTACCGCTGGATGCCAAAGTGGCGCAATCGAAGGGCGCGGTGACCGCGAGTTTGGTACCGCCACCACCATTGCCACCGCCGTTGCTGGTTTGTTGCGATATGCTGAAGCTCTGGGTCACCTCGGGAGCCGCCAAATACTTCGTATCGCCGACTTGATCGGCAGCGATCGTGCAAGTGCCGGCTGTTTGGCCTTTCAAGGTGTTCGTGTTCGTTATAAATGAGCAGATTGTCGGCGACTTCGAAGTCAGAGTCACGGATAGACCGGAACTGGCGGTCGCTATCACAGTCCCCGTACCGCCAACAGTGATGTTGGGCGCTGCGCCGAAAATGATTGTCTGCGCCAGTTTTTGCGTTACCGGGATGCTCAAGACCGCTTTAGCTGAGGCATAGGTGATATTGCCGCCTTGAGAAGCGTTGATCTTGCACATACCCACGCCCTTACCGGTGACCAGACCGGTTTGTCGATTAAACGAACAGTAATTCGTTGTGGTCGAGTCTTGGGAAAGCGAGACGTGAAGACCGGATGTCGAGGTCGCCGTTACGATAACCGTCCCACCTACACTGATGTTGGCAGAGGCGGGGCTGAATGCGATGGTTTGGTTGGTTTTGGCACTTGCCATCCCAGAAAACCCAAAGGCTACGATGGCCATAAAGAGGCATGAAAAGCTGATTTTATATGTCATATTAAAGTTCCTCAGAATTAAATTTGTTTCACTGCGCCGACTGTGAAGTCTGGAGCTTAGCAGCAACTGGGTCTAACTTGACAACTGGAACACCGTAGTTTTTGAGAATGCGTTCGATCCTCGCAGACTGACGTTGAAGGCTGCCGTCCAACTTGACTTGTAAGGCTTCATCGTCGCGTCCTACTGCCGTAGCGATATCCCACACGAAAGGTTGGTAGGGAAGCGCCGGTTCTACCGGTGCAGGCCGTACCACGAGCCGGTTGCCAAAAGGCTTGGCAAAGTAGCCCGCGAAAGGCCCCCAGACAATGGCAACGTCGATTGATCCATCCGCAACTGCCTTAACTACATCCCCTTGAGGTGCCGCCTCGCCATCCGCCCCCCACATCGTGTAGCCTACAACTTGGTTCCCCAGATTATGTAGGCCCAGCGCATGGGCCGGTGGCGAGTTCGAACCATCACTCCCAACAGTATGCAGACCGATTTTCAGATTTCGCCAAGCCGGATCGTCGTAGGTCCGAAGATCCAGATGGCTATTCTTCCTCGTGACAATAGCATAGGTCGAGCGATAGTAAGGTTTTGTAGTTCTGACGCCCTCAAGCTGGGCAGGAACCCCGATCACGACATCGCACGCACCGGTACCCAGGGTCTGGCGAATAAAGCCTTCGCCCTGACGCTGCCACGTGTACGCTACAGACCGCTTAAGATCCCTTGCCAACAACTCAGCAATCTTGTTTTCAAACCCTTCTCCCTTGTCATTGGAAAATGGCAGGTTATTGGCCTCGGCACAAACCTTGAGGGTTTCGGCGGCTCGGACGTTTGGACTCAGAGCTAAAACCAGGAGAGAAACCAAGAGCAGGGGTGGAGGCCTTCTATCGTTACGCTTCTTTTTTAAGTGCACCATATCGGTATTCCTTATGTCGCAATTTACAGACCGTAGATATAGATCAGGCCACCTTTGGTTGCTGAATCGCTGCAGGCACCTTTGTCCGTACCCATCAACCCTGTACTTTTTGCG
>JBAXSA010000464.1:0-2460 GCA_037130945.1 Pseudomonadota bacterium
CGTTGTTTCCAAAACGCCCAGACACCTGCCACCAGGAATGCCATAAAAGCCATCAGTGACCAGGTCGGCAGTGACAGACCGAGAGGGGTGATTTCCACGTCACCACACAGACCGGTGGCCAGAAACAGCGCGGGCAGCCGCTCACCCAGCCAGAATACGAGGGTTTCAACCCATTTGAGAGGGCCACCCGCACACCCCAGAGACGCTGCGGGTTGTGCCTGGAGCCAGACCTGATAGCCCGCGATTCCGACCCCGCCCAGGGCCGTCAGGATGGCCAATAGCCCGGTCAAACCACCCATCAGGCGGGCCGGTTTCAGGGCGGCTACGAAGGCCAGGGCCGCCAGGGTCATGTACAGGACGCGCTGAAAGATACACAGCGGGCAGGGATGGAGATTGAGCCAGAGGGTTAAAATAACGCTGGCGGTGACTAGAGCCGCGCTGGCGAGCCCGATGGCCAGCCAGACGAGACGGGGGGTTATGGGCAGTCGAGTCATGGCGTTTACGGGTTCCTCTTCAAGTGACAAGTTAAAGTGACAAGTTAAAAATGGCTATTGATCGCCAGGACGGCCACTTTTTGCAGGGCCCTCACGGCATTCATCAAATACACCTGGGGATTGCGCCTTACCTCATCCAGGGTCACCGGACACTCCCGCAACTGGCCGCGATCCAGCAACCAGGCACGACAGGTGCCAGCCAGCAGACCACACACCACAGGCGGCGTATAGAGTACGCCATCAATCATAACCGCGACATTGGCACGGGTCGATTCGGTGATCTCGCCGGCCTCGTTGAACAGCAGCACATCCTCCTGGCCGGGACAGGCCGCGAGGGCTGCTTCGTAAGGCTCGCGGCAGGTCGTCTTGTGATAGAGCCAGGGATTGGCCCGGTTGATTGGCTGTTTGGCTAGCGGGATAGGCCCAAACCGCAGCGCCTCTGGCGAGAGTAGCACGGCCTCCGTATGGCAGGCACCGTGGCGGGTGACCCGCAGACGCACCCGGTGGGGCATGGCCGGCAAACCTGCGGCGAGATCCAGGAGTGCCGTCTCGACCCGGCACAGATCCACAAAAAACCCAAAATAACCAGCCGATTGTGCCAGACGCTTGAGGTGGTAACCCAGCAAAAAATACCCCCCTCCCGGTGACCAGCGCAGGGTTTCCAGGAGATCAA
Source organism: Pseudomonadota bacterium (assembly GCA_037130945.1). Taxonomy (GTDB): domain Bacteria; phylum Pseudomonadota; class Gammaproteobacteria; order Chromatiales; family Chromatiaceae; genus JBAXSA01. The sequence continues at coordinate 1,168 of JBAXSA010000464.1, forward strand.
AATCCCGCCGCCGGGGTTCCAGCAGCTTGGCCTTGGTGCGGCATTCCGCCAGTTCCCCGGCGGGGGTTGAATCCCACACGATACCGCCACCCACACCGTATTCGGCCTGGCCGTTTTCCTGGTCGATCAGGAGGGTACGAATCGCCACGTTGAACTGGGCGGTCTGATTTGGCGCGATAAAGCCGATGCAGCCCGTATAGAGACGGCGCGGCGAGGTTTCCAGTGCCGCGATGATTTCCATGGCCCGGCGTTTGGGGGCACCGGTACAGGAGGCGGGCGGAAAAGTGGCGGCGAGGATGTCCGGCCAGGACGCCAGGGTTCTGGCGCACACCGTCGAGGTCATCTGCCAGACGGTGGGATAGCGCTCGATGCGGAACAGGGCGGGCACGGTGACGCTCCCGAGATGGGCGATGCGGCCCAGATCATTGCGCATCATGTCCAGGATCATGAGATTCTCGGCCCGATCCTTGAGCGAGGCACGAAGCGAGGCGGCTTTCTGGTCGTCATCCTCCCGCCACAGGCCTCGCGCCGCTGTGCCCTTCATGGGCCGCGACTCGATCAGGTCACCCGTCTGGCGCAAAAAAAGCTCCGGCGAGGCACTGCACACCGCCCAGCGGCCAGTATCGAGAAACGCGGCGCAGGGCGGTGGCGCATCGGCCATCAGCCAGACGAAGAAATCCCAGGGATCGAGGGTTGTCTCCGCCCGCAATCGGTCACTGAGGTTGACCTGATAGGTGTCGCCCTGGCGCAAATAGGCCCGGATCGCCTGCACACGGGCGTGGTACGCCTCGGGTGACAGGTCGGGACGCCAGGAGACGGGAGGGGTGATCGCCCGTCCTGCCGGCAAACTGTCGCGAGTCTCCAGATCCCGGAAAAGGCCAAACCACAGCAGGGGAAATTCGCCGTCCGCCCGCCCCGGCAGCGCGGCATCAAAGGCGGGTGCCGCCTCGTAGGCCATAAAACCGGCGGCGGTCAGGCCCTCCTGCTCGACGGCCTCGCACACCTGGCGAAACCCGTCCGCCACCTGATCGAGCCGCCAGGCCACGACACTCTCGCGGGGGGACGAAAAGCACAGCCAGCGGGGGCTGGTCGCGTCCCGTAGAATCACGGATGGCGGTCTATCTGGGGGTGTCATGGGAGTCATGGGAATCATGATGGCAGGCCCTCGCTGCGTAATACAAGCAGCAAAAATGCCATGCTGTCATATGGCTTCGCGTGGAACTGCCGGATACGGCCACCCCCCTCACCCATCACAACCCATCCGGACGAAGATCCATCATGAACACGAACCAG
>JBAXSA010000465.1:0-2459 GCA_037130945.1 Pseudomonadota bacterium
CCGAGCCTGAAACAGGTACACCGGCGTATCCAGGGACTGGAGCCCGAAGGCCTGCAATATCAGACCGCTCTGGTACGGGGATCGCTGTATGCCAATACGATGAGTGCTGCCAGCAAACCCGGGATCACCACCCGGACTCAGGGTCTATTACACGAGGAGTTGGCAGCCACGGTGCCACTCAGTCCGGCGGAACTGGTCGAAGAGGCCCAGCGTCTGGCGGCCGAAATCCGGGATCAGGCCATTCGCGGGCGCGACGGCAGTGCCATGTGGGTTGGCCTGGCCTATGACTTTCAAAAGGAGCGCTTTGCCTTCCGCCCGATGGACAACAGCCTCTATAGCGGAGGGTGCGGGATTGCCCTTTTTCTCGCGGCCTTCGAGCATGTCACGGGCGACACGTCGTTTCACGAGTTGGCCCTGGGCACGTTGCAGCCGATTCAACGCCAGATCAAACAAACCGATCCCGCCCTGATTCAGCGGTTGGCAAGACCTGGCGTGGGTGGCGCAGTGGGCCTGGGTTCCATGCTCTATGCCTGTGTTCGAATCGCACGGTTTCTCCAGGAGCCGGAATTGATCGACACCGCCATCCGGTTGAGCCAGTGGATCACACCGGAGGTCATCCAGGCCGATCGTCATCTGGATCTGATCGGGGGAGCAGCCGGTGGCCTACTGAGTTTGCTGGCCTTGCATGACGAAACCCGGGATCCCCAGATCCTGGCCAAGGCGGTCGCTTGCGGTCAGCACTTGCTGGATCACCGAGAGAGCGATGACGGCACCCCCAAGGCATGGAAAACACTGGGCGAAAAACCCCTGACCGGGCTGAGTCATGGCGCGGCAGGCATCAGCTATGCCCTTTTGAAGCTTCATGCGATCACCCAGGATCCGGATTATCTTGTGGCAGCCGAGGAAGGTATGGCCTATGAGCGGGGCGTATTTTCCCCAGAGGTAGGCAACTGGCCTGATTTTCGCGACGCCACAGCGACCGTGCCGAGATTCGGGGAAAGTTGGTGCCATGGTGCGCCGGGTATTGGGTTGGCCCGGCTGGGTGGTCTGGCGATTCTGGATAACGAAGCCATCCGGCAGGACATTGAGAGCGCATTGCGGACGACGACCGGGGTTCGTGACATGGAAATCGATCATCTCTGCTGCGGCACCTTCGGACGCATCGAAACCATGCTGGTGGCCGCCGACCGGCTCGGCCGCCCCTCCTGGCTGGATGTCGAACATCAGCGGGCGGCCTGGGCTGTGCGCAGGGCGCAGCGAACCGGGGCGTACCAATTATTTCCTTCCCTGCCCATGGGGGTATTCAACCCAATCTTCCACCAGGGAACAGCGGGCATTGGCTATCAATTGCTGCGACTGGCCGCGCCCGAGAAACTCCCATCCGTACTGCTCTGGGAGTAGTCAGGGGATTTGTTGAGACGTTATTCCGATTTTTTCTATTCACACAAGCCCACTGGAGTATTCCATGAAATCTGCAATCCTTATACCCCTTCTGGCAGGACTACTCAGCTTGACCAGTCTGCCCGTGGTTTCGGCGGGCGCTACGTCGTATGAATTTCAGTCCAGCGATGGCTTGCACGAAATGCTTGCTCGCCTCAAGGGGCAATCCGTCAAGCTCAGGCTCGCGGGTGGGGAAGAGATTGGCGGCAAGATCAGCGGTGTTGGGTTACAACTGGTGCAACTGACAGAAATTACCGGTCGAGATTTCTTTGATGCCCTGGTGCCAATCTCCAGCATTCAGGCCATTCTCATCAAAGCTCGCTGAATTTCCCGGGGAATGCTGGCGGGTTTGATCTGTTACTTTTTCCAGAAGGGAGCCATCATGAAACAATCAAACATGCACGATCTGACCATCATTGGGGCCGGCATAAACTCCTTCTACCAGTTAACGGTTGAGGCCTGTGACATAATTTCATCCGGAAGGATGGTCTATTTTACAAGCATGGATAACGCGGGGATTGCATTCCTGAAAAACCTAAATCCGAATATCCAGCCGTCCGATTTTGAAGAATATCAATTGGGTTCATTCCGGCCAGACATGTATGAGAGAATGGCCGATAAAGTCATTGATGAGGCAACAAAGGCTCCTGGCGTGGTGTTCCTTGAAAAGGGAAGCGCGCTGGTTTGCAACAGGGTGACACAGTTTGTCATACAAAAATCGCACGAACAGGGTCTATCCCTGAAAATCATACCTGGAGTGTCTTCCATAGAAACTCTCCTAACCGCGACCGGATGTGATCCAGGCGAATCCGGCATGCAAATATTTCTGGCACAAAATCTAATATTGCAGCACAAAAAACTGGATCCATCCTGTGCTGTCATCATTATGCAGCCAGGCTACTACGATACAAAATGGTATGTTGGGAATCCCTATTCTCTGGAAAACAGATTCGATGCCCTCAAGGAATATTTGTTGGATTTTTACCCCCCATTGACTGAAATAGCACTTGTTAAGACCC
>JBAXSA010000466.1:0-2456 GCA_037130945.1 Pseudomonadota bacterium
ATCTTTCTCAGCGCAAAATCGGTCAATTTCGTGGTCTATGGGTTACTGCCCACGCAGATGCAAAGCGCCTTTCAATGGATGGGCTGGCTCGTGGCGGCCTCCGTGACCGGTGTCGTGATGTTGACGGCTTATGCGCTCATCGCCGCCTTGTTCTTTGGCAACCAGGAACGATTAACCTTTTCCAGGGAACTGGTGGTTCAACAACTGGCGATCCTGGGGCCTCTCACCGCCCGGGAATGGGCGGCCGTCGTGGGTATTGCCGCTTTTGGCGTCGGCGTCATTATTTCTCCCATCATCCACATCAGCCCACCCTGGATCTCATTCATTCTCTTCTTTGGGCTGTTGCTGTCCGGTGCCCTGGAACCCGATGAGTTCAAGCACGACATCGACTGGCCATTTCTGGTCTTCATGGCCGGCGTCGTCGGCATGGTCAACAGCATGCGGCATCTTGAACTGGATACCTGGATGGCGCAAAAATTCGCCTGGATGGGCGGCTATATGGTGCATGACTTTCCGCTGTTTATCCTGATGCTCGCGCTGGCCCTGACACTGGTTCGCATTGTGGTGCCCATCAGTGCCGCCATCGTGACCTTCGCGGCCATTTTCAATTCGATAGCCCTGGTGGAAGGTATCAATCCCTGGGTGATCGGTTTCATCATCCTGGTTCTCGGCGAAAACTGGTATGCCCCCTATCAATGTTCCTATTACATTCAATTCCGGGACATCCTGCGTGAACCGCCATTGTATGAGGAGAAGCGTTTTCTCCTGTTCAATGCGATCATGACGCTGGTCAAGCTCGGGGCTATTTATGCGTCAATCCCCTTCTGGCAATACATGGGATTCTTGTAATGGTCTGGACACTGTCTCGCAAACTGATCCTGCTGTTTCTGCTGGGCATTACCGTAATCTTTATTTATTTCAACGCCAACCAGTCCCGAGTTTTGATCCTGCACAGCTATGATGCCGGTTATTCCTGGACTCGCGACATCAATGTCGGTCTCAAGCGAGTCTTGGACAAGCACCGCAACATCACGCTCCGCTGGCATTACATGGATACCAAGCGTCACCCCTCGCTCGAGTTCAAACGCGCTGCGGCGATCTCGGCCCGCAAGGCGATCGAGGATTATCAGCCCAATGTGGTCATCGGTGTCGATGACGATGCCCACGAATTAGCCCTCAAGTTTTTTGCCAATAACCCGCGTGTTCGCATCGTGTATGCCGGCATCAATGGTCAGGTAACCCCTTACGGTTACGATGTCGCCGACAACGTCACGGGAATTCTCGAGCGCAAACCGCTCAAGGCGATACGCGACGTCGCCATGGAAATTGCCAGGCATCGCGGCATCACCACCCCAGTGCGGATTCTTCATCTTGGAGACAGCTCGGGATCGGTTCAGCGTGATGCCGAGTGGATGGACGCCTTCGACTGGCATCCCGCAATATTCGCCGGTTCCCAGCTCGTGGCGACATGGCAGGATTGGCAGAAGGCGGTCGAGGAGGCACCCCGGCGGGCGGACATCCTGGTCGTTACCAACTATCGCCACCTTTCGAGTTCCAGACAGGATTTGAATCCGGAATCTCACGACCTGATCTCTTATAAGGGGATTTTGCCTTGGACGGAAGCCCATTCAGCGATTCCCCTCATCGGCACCAATGTCTTCAACGTCGAGGATGGCGCGGGCCTCGCGCTCGGCACCTCCCCTTACGAACAGGGCGAAGAATCGGCGGAGATGGCTGTCGACATCATCGAGAATCACCGCTCTCCCAAGACGTTGCCACCGCGTTCCAGTGAGCAATTCATCGTGGCGGAGCGGCAAGAGATCCTCATTCGCCGGGGTTTGGACTTGCCGGCCGTCTACGAGGCCTTTGCCCGGGCGACCGATAATTTCACCCCAACCCCGGAATCGTCTTCGCCCACACCGCCTGCGAGCAGTAGTACCCTGCCAGCAGACGCGCCGCCCTCGGTGTCTAAACCGAAAGAAACACCCACAGCGGCCCATCCCGTGCTGGACGGGGCAAAAAACGCGACCGTGGAGAGTACACCCGACATCACCGCACCCCGTATTATTTCGACACCCCGCTCCCCTATACCAGCCAAAGATGCGCCACCTCCCGAGCCAGCGCCTACCCTAACAACCCTGACGTTCAATCTCCAAGGCAAGATTTCGGTGTCGGTGCGCGACGCGAAGGGCAAGATCTATGTTCGCAAGACAGCGAAGACGGGAAGCCAGTGGCAGATCAAAGTGCCTTTACCGGCGCAGGTTCAGCTAGACGGGACGAAGGGCGTTGAGATTTTGCAAGACGAAGTCTCCATAGGCTCCATCACGCAAAAGACCTTCGAAGTTCGAGCGCGCTAGGAGCCTGTCTGACTTAGGTCGGTACCCAAGAGTGTCAGCTGGAAAGGCCACCAGCGTAAAGTCGCGCAAGGCCGAGGTGATGCTACCACAGTGGGAGCT
>JBAXSA010000467.1:0-2449 GCA_037130945.1 Pseudomonadota bacterium
ATGAGCCACGAGATCCGTACCCCGTTGAATGCGATCATCAGCTTCAGCCACCTGATCCTGGAGACCAGCCTCAACACCCAGCAGTACCACTATGTCACCAAGGTAGATACGGCGAGCCGGATCCTGCTGGGCATCATCAACGACATTCTGGATTTTTCCAAACTAGAGGCCAACCAGCTGGAGGTCGAGGAGATCCCCTTTAACCTGCACGAGATCATCGGCAACGTCGCGGGCATTGCCAACTTGCGCCGGGCGACCAAGAACGTGGAGCTACTCTGCCATATCCTGCCCAATGTGCCTCTCAAACTCCTGGGCGACCCTCTGCGCCTGGGCCAGGTACTCACCAACCTCATGGTCAATGCCGTCAAGTTCACAGAATTTGGCGAAGTGGTGCTGAAAGTGGAGAAAATTCAGGAAGAGAATGAGCGGATTTGGCTGCGCTTTAGTGTGCGGGATACCGGCATCGGCATCACCACAGCCCATCGGGAGCGCCTGTTCCAATCCTTTAGTCAGGCCGATGCCTCCACGACCCGCAAATTCGGAGGCACCGGACTGGGACTGGCCATCAGTCAGCGCCTGGTGAAACTGCTGGGGGGGGAAATCCAGGCGAAAAGTCTCCCGGGCGAGGGCAGCACCTTCTCCTTCACCCTTCCCATGCGGATAGTCAAAGCAGAGATGGCCTACCTAGACCACGGGCTAGAGCTGCAAGGCCTTCCCGTCTTGGTGGTGGATGACAACGCGACCGCCCGGGAGATTATGCGAAACATGCTGGAGTCCTTCCGTATAACCGTCGCCTTTGCGCCCGACGGGATAACCGCCCTGGATATTCTGCAAGAAAACGCACGGAGCAGTGACACCCCTTTCAAGATCACCTTTCTGGATTACCGCATGCCGGGAATCGACGGCCTGGAAACAGCCCGGCGCATCCGGACTCTGCCCGGTTTGTCGCAAGACATGAAGCTGATCATGGTGACCGCCTATGGCCAGGAAGAGGTTATTCTGGAAGCGGAACAGGTTGGCCTGGACGGTTTCTTGGCGAAACCGCTCAGCCCTTCCATCCTGCTGGAAGCCATTCTGGTGGCACTGGGCGAGAAAACCCGTCACCCATCCCAGCGCAGAAGGCTGGTGAGCGGAGAGATGAAATCCCAGCTGCATGCGGTGCGGGGTGCCAGGATTCTGCTGGTGGAGGATCACATCATCAACCAGGAGGTGGCTTTGGAACTTCTCTCCAAGGCACAAGTTCGGGTCACCCTGGCGAACAATGGCGAGCAGGCTCTGCAACGCATCCATGAGCAAACTTTCGACCTGGTGTTGATGGACATCCAGATGCCGGGTATGGATGGCTTGGAAACCACCCGACGCATCCGTGGCCATCCCCGCTTCCGGAGGCATCCGCCCATTGTGGCCATGACCGCCAATGCCCTGTCGGGAGACCGGGAAAAATCCCTGGCTGCGGGGATGCAGGATCATCTGGTCAAACCCATCGATCCCAAAGCCCTATTCGAGGCTCTGATCACCTGGATTTCCCCCTGTGCCGACGGGAATGAGCAAGGGCCAGGGGAGGAAGCTGAAGAAGCCCCCGTGGCCGAATCCTCCTCGGCCGTGAGTCAGGGGGAAGGTACCCTTCCCGTCTTGCCCGGGGTAAACGTTCTGTCCGGCCTGACCCGGCTGGAGGGCAACCGCCCGCTTTACGCCCGGCTATTGCGCCGCTTCCGGGTCGAGAATACCGGGATCATGGCAGAGTGCGAGAGGCTCCTGACCAGGGGAGAAGTCGACACCGCTCGTCGGCTGTTGCACACCCTCAAGGGCAATGCCGGCAATCTGGGCATGGATGCCCTGTATCAGACGGCCATCCAGACGGAAAAGCAATGGCAGAAGACCGAGGATCCGGAAGGCATGAGGCAGCTTCTCTCTCCCTTGGAACAGGCTTTGGCGTTGGTTCTGACCAGCCTGACCCTCCTGCCCGAGGAGGCCGCTGCTCCCGTGGCTACCCCGGTAGCCGTGGATCCCGGCCAGGTCGACAAATTGGCGCGTGAGATGATGGCGTTGCTTGACCATGACATGGGCCAGGTCATGAACCGTATGGACGAACTCCGCGTCCTTTTGAGCGGAACGGCCCACGACCCCCTCTGTCATCGCTTGGCGGATTGTCTGGAAGAGTTCGATACCGAGCAGGCCCGAATACTTTTGGAGATGTTGCAAACCACTGTCGCCACGCAATCACACTGAACCACTGTTCTGACGTTGAACCATGGCCGTTAGTATGGAAATCAAAAAACGCGAAAAGGTTCTGATCGTTGACGACTCTGCGGCAGTTCTCCACATCCTGTTGAGGGTACTGACCCAGGAGTACGCCGTGATCACCGCTCGCAACGGGGAAAGAACCCTCGCGTTGGCCGCCACCCAGCCATCGCCGGATCTTATTATGCTGGATGTGATGATGCCTGAC
>JBAXSA010000468.1:0-2448 GCA_037130945.1 Pseudomonadota bacterium
TGCAGAGTTCGTCCACTACGCTGTCTTCCATGGACCGTATGTCCGTCGGCGGAGTCAATACCGTTCGCGGTTACCGCGAGAACCAGCTCATCCGGGACGCCGGCAACATCATGAACGCGGAACTGCGAGTTCCCGTGTTGCAGGGAGGGGGATCTTCCCTCAAGCTGGATCTGATCCCTTTTTACGACAGGGGCAGTGGCAAAAACCAGGGCGAGCACTCCGATGTGCTTTCGTCTGCCGGGCTCGCTGGGCGTGCAAGCTGGAATGGCCTGGTATTTGACCTGGCGGTTGCCCGGCGATTGAAGCATCCCGAGTCCGTAAGCGGCAACGGAACGCTGCAGGACCACAGCATCCATTTGCAGCTCAGCTATTCGATTTTCTAGCCTGTCTGGCCGGAGAGCTATTTTTCGCTCGGGACGGTCGCCAGGCATGACGGTCCGTAGCAGTATGGAACCGTGGGCGGTTCATCCGCTACCGCACTGATATACGGTCTGGTCCGTCAATTCCGGACACCTGTCTAAAAAAATCCCCGTTTTTTCGTTTTGGCATTTGATTGCTGTCCGGTTTTCCTGGCCGCTTGCGTACTGTGATCAAGCACTCAATTTTTCGGGTGCTTGAACATCCGGGGAAATGGCAATGAGTACAAATGAATTCACCGAAAACGCTGCGACCGGCAGCATGCTGGCCGCCATGGCTTGGCGTTCTGCGCTGGTCGTTCTGATGGTGGCCGGGGCCGGGGTGAGCCTCTCCTTGGCCAATGGGGTCACTTCTAAACCGGCTGAGGCGACCAAGCCAGCAGACCCCAAGCAACTGCATGCAAGCAACTCGGGTTGCCAGACCCGGGTGGATGGAAAGATCGTTCAACTGCAGCCCGGCGAAGGCATCCAGGTAGGCAAGGGATGGCGGACGTGCCAGATTTACGATGGGCATCCGGTCATCATCCATTCCAGCGAGCCGCAGAAATCAACTGCGTTAGAGGCGCTCAATTGATCAGCCACGAGCAAGAAGCACACTTCTGCTCAGGCCCATCGACATGCAAAGCGTCTCGATACCCATTGCTAACGAGCCCGGCAGGAAACCCTCCGGGCTTTGGGGCGCGTTCGTGAGTCAGGTGAGCGTTGGAGCTTTGGGCGTCGCGCCAATTTACGCGCGTCCGCCGCGAACGCGCCCTGAAGGCCTGTCGTTTGATGTCCACGAAGTTCCACCGTGGGCAACCCGAGCCATGCTGGGTCTTCAGCATTTCTTCGTGATCGCCCCCAATATCACCATTGTGCTGTTGGTCGCGCGCGCTGCCGGGGCGGACGCCGAGACCACCGGCGCCATGATCTCTTTCACCCTGATCGGCCTAGCGATATCGACCCTGTTGCAGACATCGGCCCGAACCGGGTCCGGCTACTTCATTCCCGGTTGTATCTCCAGCATTTATGCCTCGGCTTCGCTGGCGGCCGCTGTGGCCGGCGGACTGCCGCTGGTCTGGGGCATGACCTTGCTTGCCGGCCTTTTTCAGATGGTGTTCTCGCGCTACATCGTGCGGCTGCGGCACCTCTTTCCCAACGAAATCGTTGCCCTCTCCGTAATCATCGTCGGCATCGAACTCGGCTCAATCGGTTTGGCGCGTCTGGCCGGCAGCGGGCAGATGGGACTCCTGATCGGCGTAAGCACCTTTTCCATTTCCGTGATCCTGGGTGTCTACGGGCGGGGTGCGTTCAAGCTTTACTGTGCCCTGCTGGGAATTGTTGCGGGATGCGGATTGAGTTATTGCGCGGGCCTGACCGATTCGTCAATTCTGGAGCAGGCGCTGGCCGGGCCCATCATCGCCGTACCCTCGTTGGCCCACGTCAGCCTTGCGTTTGATTCATCGCTCGTGCTGCCCTTCCTGTTTGCGGCCATCGCTGCTTCGCTGAAGACCATGGGAGCCGTTGTCGCCGGCGAGAAGATAAACGACGCCCGCTGGCTATGGCCAAACATGCGCCAGGTGCAGAAAGGCATCTTCGTCGATGGCCTGGCAACCGTCGTGTCGGGCGCCCTAGGCAGTTGCGGAACCAATTCCTCGACCATGTCGGTGGGTGTTTCGCACGCGACTGGAGCCACCAGCAACGCAATCGGCCCCTTTCTAGCCGCCATATTGTGTTTGCTGGCCCTGAGTCCCGAGTTCGCCAGAATCTTTGCCGCGATGCCGGACGCCGTGGTCGGTGGCGGACTTCTCTTTGCCGCCTGCCTGGTGATGGTGAGTGGTCTGAATATGCTTGGCACCGTCGCGATGGATATGCGGCGTGCCGGCATCATCGCCTTTCCATTGCTGCTCGTGGTCGCCAGGATAGGCAATTTCCCGATCTTCACCCTGGTTCCCGAAATCCTCCACCCGCTTGTTTCGTCGGCACTCAGCGTGGGCGTATTTTCGGCAATTCTGGTCAATGCCTTCTTCCGCATCGGAACATCGAAGCGCGC
>JBAXSA010000469.1:0-2438 GCA_037130945.1 Pseudomonadota bacterium
CTTGGATGCCAAATGGAACGACCGGATCATCAATTTTTTTCAGTACCTGACACAGGCGGCAACCAAGGTGGATCGTTGCTGCATAGTGGCGTCTCTGCTGGCAAGTGATCCGTTAAAGACCGATGTTTTCGGACGGAAACTTCAGGGCGAACTTTACGATATCTTCCAGCGTCAGCGCGAGGAAGCAGTTGAACCGGTCGTCAAGGAGGACGTGGCGGAGGTTTTGCGCCGTCGTTTTTTTACACCCGAATCCATCAAGGATCATGACACATTTCGCCCTCATGTTCAAGCAGCGCTAAAGGGGCTTTTTGACCTGGATGAACAGACCCGGAGACAGGGGGCTGAAGCCGAAACGCGGTTTCTTCGAAGCTTTCCATTCCATCCGGACCTGACCGAGGTGTTTTACGCCAAGTGGACACAACTGGACCGTTTTCAGCGGACGCGAGGTGTACTGCGAACTTTTGCATTGGCGCTGCGCGAGGCGCAAAAATGGGATACCAGCCCATTGATTGGTCCCTGTGTGTTTCTCCCACAATCGGGAAAAGAAGGATTGTCCGAGGCCATGCGCGAGCTGGTGACGGTTGCTGATACCGAAGGACACGAAGGTAAACAGCAAGCCTGGACGGGAATTATAGAAGGCGAGTTGGAGCGGGCGCGTGTCATCCAACGAGATTCTGTTGGACTGCGTTTTCGTGAAGTGGAGCAGGCGATCATTACAACATTTCTGCATTCACTACCCATAGGCCAAAGCGCCAAGACCCGCGATTTGACAGTGTTGATCGCTCCCAACCGCCCGGACAAAATCGAGCTGGAAAAAGGGCTAATGCGCTGGTCACAAGTCAGCTTCTGGTTGGATGATCAACATACTACCGCCAATGAAAATGAGTTGCCGGGGACATGGCGTCTTGGCAATCGTCCGAATCTCACCCAAATGCACGCCGTGGCTATGAGCCGTGTTTCCGATGATGTGGTGCGCGCGCGGCTGTTGGATGCAATCAGCAAGGCCAAGACACTCTCGACTGGAGCCAGTGCCGTTGGTGTTCGAGTGCATACGCTGCCTGCAAAACCCAGAGATATCGAAGATGACGGCTTTTTCCACTACGGCATTTTGGGTCCGAGTGGAGCAAGCGATTCCGGAAAACCCAGCTCGGAGGCCAAACGGTATTTTGATGAGACCACCGGACCTGAAAAACCACGAGTTTACCGAAATTCCGTTATTCTGTTGGCCCCTTCCAAGGACGGTCTTGAGGTCGCATCCGTAAATGTCCGCGACCATCTGGCATGGGAACAGGTGGGCGTAAGTCTTAAAGAGCAACAAAAGGACGGCAATGTGGATGTTGCCCGAATGCAGACACTCACCATTAGCCTCGAAAAAGCAAAGGGACGCATTCCTGATGCGATCAGGCAGGCTTACTGCACGGTTGTAACGGTTTCCGATAAAAATGAGGTACAGGCATTCAAGATCAATGTGACTGCCGATCCTCATTTTACGATTATCAAAAACGATCTGCGCTCTCGCATACAGGATTCGTCGATTTCGTCGGAGGCGCTATTGCCGGACGGTCCTTACGATTTGTGGCGTGAGGGCGAGACGAGCCGCCGGGTAAAGGACTTGTCCGGTTCCTTTGCGCAGCTTCCCCATTTACCCAAAATGCTGAAGGCCCAGGCAATCATTGATACGTTAGTCGAAGGCTGCCAACTCGGTGCATTTGTGCTGCGCCTGACGAGGCCTGATGGTTCACCACGAACCTGGTGGTATTCATGTCCTGATGAAACAGCGATGAATGATCCATCCCTCGAATTGATATTAGCCGAAGCCGCGGAGCTGCAAGAAATCGGGCCGTCGCTGCTGGAGCCGGAGCGGCTACCGGAGCTGTGGAAGAGCGATGCATTATCCGTTCAGGCTGTTATTGATTATTTTAGCGGTACAAATGTAGTTCAGGTTCAACGCGATGGATATATGGAACACTTGCCGATTCCCAAGGCATCAACATAAGTTATCAAAGCATCCGTTAAAGATGCGGTCGAATCCGGCGCACTTTGGCTGACCAATGGTCCGGCCAGCATTCTTGCAGAACCGATCCCGGCGGGAGTTCTTACTGAACATGCGTTGATACAACGTCCGCCTGTTCAGATTATGGCAACTGCGATATTGCCTGAGACTTTGCCTGCTGCGTGGGCGGAGGATGAAGCCACCGCGCTTTCCATCAACATTGCTCTTTCACAAAAATTTGGTCAAATATTGCCCTGGAAGACAGTGACTGATGTGGTTACGGCCTCAATCAACGCCCGGTTTACTCAGCTTGACTCCAAGTCCGGAAAATGGCCCTGTGAGTATCCTGCCGCACAAGGCATAAAACTTAAAGTCTCTGCTGTTTCCGATTCTGAAGATGGCTATAAAGACCTTGGATCGGGTTCCAGTGGAACCAAGACAAATC
>JBAXSA010000470.1:0-2437 GCA_037130945.1 Pseudomonadota bacterium
ACCGGAGAACGAAAACCGCCTGCGGCGATGGCCTGGTACATCTGCGACACTTCGAGAGGCGTCAAGGCCGTGGCCCCCAATAACAGGGAAGGCACAGCCTCGATGCCCGCCCGTCCACTCAGGCGTTCGACGGTCTTGGCGATGCGTCCCACGCCCACCTCAAGACCCAGACGTACTGTGGCCTGGTTGTAGGAATGGGCCAGAGCCTCGTAGAGAAGCACCTGACCATGGCTTCTGTGATCGTAATTAGTAGGGAACCAGGTGTGGCCACCCTCGATGTGATAACTCACGGGATCGTCGTTCAGCCGGGTTACCAGGCTATAGCGATCAGGCTGACTCAAGGCCTCCAGATAGACGATAGGTTTGATCAGCGAGCCAATCTGACGAACCGCGTCCACCGCCCGGTTGAAGCCGGAAAAATTGGGGTCGCGATCACCCGCCAGCGCCAGCACCTCGGCGGTACCCGTGGTCAAAACCACCGCTGCGGCCTCTAGGGAGTCCTCCTCAAGCCGCTTTTGTTTTTCGAGTTGGGGAAGCTTGCTGGCGATAGCCGCTTCAACCCGCGCCTGAAGGCCGGGATCCAGGGTGGTAAAGATCTTGAGACCTTCGCCTCGCAGATCGTCTTCCTGGTAGTCCCGATGCAGCTGACGGCGCACCAAATCGAGAAACCCGGGATAGGTGCCCGTAGGTGCCCCGCCCGGATGACCCACTCCGAGTGGTGCGGTCTTGAAACGGGAGGCCTCGTCGGCGGAAATGAGTTTCTGCTCACTGAGGACATCCATCACCAGGTTACGGCGTTGCATGGCGCGCTCCGGATGACGGCGCGGATCAAAGTGTGAGGGGCCCTTGACCAGCCCTACCAGCAGGGCCATCCGGGGAATGTCCAGATCGGACAGGGGACGGGCAAAATAAAACTGGCTGGCCAGGCCGAAGCCATGAATCGCCCGGTTGCGATCCTGCCCGAGGTAGATCTCGTTGGCATAGGCCTCGAGAATTTCATCCTTGCTGTAACGGCGATCCAGCAAAACCGCCATAATCGCCTCGTTGACCTTGCGTACCAGGGTGCGTTCACTGTCGAGATAAAAATTTTTCACCAACTGCTGGGTCAGCGTGCTGCCGCCCTGCACCACGCTGCCAGCCCGGAGGTTGTACCAAAAAGCCCGCAGAATGGAGAGCGGATCGACGCCGTGATGCTGGTAAAAATTGCGATCCTCGACGGCCATCAGTGTCTTGACCAGGGATTCTGGCAACTCGTTGCGTTTCAACAGGAGCCGGTCTTCACGATGGGAGGGATAGATCTTGCCGATGAGCGGCGGGTCGAGGCGCGCCAGGGGGATGTCGCCCCCCTGGGCACTGGCATCCCGGAGTCCGGCGACAGCTTCACCCGCGCATCTGACCTCCAGCAATCGGGCGGGTTCATCACCATCCCAGAAAAGAAATGGGCGGGTTCGTATGATCAGGCGATCCTTGTCCTGGCTAAAGGTGCCTGGCGTCGAGGGACTGACCACTGGACGGTAACCCAGGCGTTCCAGTTCCTGAACCAACCCCTGGGCGGACAGCGCCTGTCCAGGGTAAAGATCCAGGGAACGGCCAAAGACGCTGGCCGGAATCATCCAGCGTTTGCCCTCGAACTTGGTGCGAACCACCTGATCCAGATAGATCGCGTAAGGAATCCCCACGACACCCGCTCCCACCAGGCCGAAAAACAACAACACCAGCAGCGTGCGGTTCAACCAGCGGAAGGGTTTGAAACGAGAGGGCCGCTTCTTAGGCGTAGAACGGGATTTTCGGGTCATGCACTACCAATGGTTTTTTAGGCTTTTAAGACGGGATCGCAAGGATTTTAGGGCCATCAAGGCGCTCATCATAGACCTTGACAGAACCTTCCGTATTGGGAAAAACCCGTTCAAAAGCCTTCGGTGGAGGTAAAAAGTCCGACTCTCAGATCGGTGGCGGTATAGATCTCGCGGCCATCCACGGTCATGGTGCCATCACCGGAGCCAAACACCAGTTTGCGAGCAATGATACGATTCATATCCACCCGATAGACGACCTTCTTCGCGGTCGGCAGTACCTGGCCCGTAAACTTGACATGCCCCACCCCCAGCGCCCGTCCATGCCCCGGATGCCCAATCCAGGCCAGGAAAAATCCAACCAGTTGCCACATGGCGTCCAGTCCCAAACAGCCGGGCATCACAGGATCCCCCGGGAAGTGACAATGAAAAAACCACAAGTCCGGGTGGATATCGAGTTCCGCGACGATTTCCCCCCTGCCAAACCGGCCACCCGTATCAGCGATGGTCAGAATGCGATCCACCATCAGCATGTTGGGAATCGGCAATTGGGCATTACCCGGGCCAAACAGGTGCCCGTGACCACATTGAAGAAGCGCCTCTTTCTCGAAGGATTGCAGTTTGGGCATGAATTCTCTCTAAAT
>JBAXSA010000471.1:0-2419 GCA_037130945.1 Pseudomonadota bacterium
CCTACTCCACATTATTAACGGCCAATCTGTCGGAAATCTACTCGTGGTGACATTCACCGTAGCGGCCACGGACGAATTGCGAGGACGCATTCGTGCCAAGCTGGCTGAGACCCTAGAGATTCTGGAGGCAGCAAAGAGTACAACAGATGTTTTTCTCGCCGCACTGGTCGAAGATATCCGCAGGCGGGGACAAGCATATAGAGGTGACATCATCAAACTTCTCCGGCTCGCTGTACGCACCATGGACGAGGCCGCCATCTTTACCATTCATGGATTCTGCCAGCGTGCCCTGACAGAATTTGCCTTCAACAGTG
This sequence comes from Pseudomonadota bacterium, assembly GCA_037130945.1. Lineage (GTDB taxonomy): Bacteria > Pseudomonadota > Gammaproteobacteria > Chromatiales > Chromatiaceae > JBAXSA01. The sequence continues at coordinate 315 of JBAXSA010000471.1, forward strand.
GCCAGCCATTCCAAATGGAAGTGCTGACGGACGACACAAATCTATGGCGTCAGTCCATTCAGGACTGGTGGCGAAGAACCAGCTATCCGCTCACCAAGACGCATTTACAAATATTCACTAGCGCAAAAAGGATGCAGAGTTTGGGGTCATTCTTGGAACTGCTGGGATCGTTACTAGGGCCTCAACCCAAGCAGCTGATCCCTGCCGGTGCCAGTTCTGTGTCGGCTATTTTGACGGGACATGCCCACTCATCTTTGCTGGAAGTCACAGCCCTGGCGGATGCGGAAAAATTTGCCAAGGATGAGGTTCGGAAGGCAAAGCAGAAGGCTCAGGTGTTGTCGTTCGACGACCTTCTGACCGAGACGTGGGATGCTCTACAGTCCAAGAATGGGGACGATCTGGCCAACGCCATTCGCAAGCAGTTTCCGGTCGCCATGATCGACGAGTTCCAGGACACGGATCCGGTGCAGTACGAGATATTCAGCACGCTTTATTGTAAGCAGCCAAAGCATGGTCTGACTATGATCGGCGACCCAAAACAGGCCATCTACAGCTTCCGGGGCGGGGACATCTTCACCTATATGAAGGCCAAGGCAGATGTGGGGGCGGCAAATGTTTACACCCTGGATACCAATTGGCGTTCGACCCCAGAGGTCATCAATGCGGTCAATATGATATTTCAACACCGAGCAACCCATGCTTTTGTGTATGGTAACATTCCCTTTCTGCCGATCAGTCCGGCCTCAAAGCCACATCGTTACCTAGAGCGGAACGGTCGCCAACAGGCCGCATTGACCTTTTGGGAACTGCCCACCCTATCGAACAAAAAAGATGGCCACGATCTTTGTCATCAAGCAGTGGCAGGGGAGATTGCCCAGCTGATTCAGGAAGGTAGAGCTGGAGTAGCCTACCTTGGCGACCAGCTGCTGAAGCCCAGGGACATCGCGGTGCTGGTGCGAACCTCCAATGAAGCGGCCGACCTTCGGAAAATATTGGCGGATCGGGGTGTCAATGCGATTTCCGTTGGACATACGAGTGTATTCAAGACCCCGGAAGCCGTTGCCCTGGATACGCTGTTGCAAGCGATACTTAATCCCCGTAACCGCGAACTTGCGCGCCCGGCCTTGACTTCCCCACTGCTCGGGAAGTGTTACAGCATGATTGTAGACGTCACGCAGGGCGAATACGCATGGGGAGACTGGGTTGATAGCCTGCTCCGTCTCCACGAGACCTGGCGGAACAAGGGATTCATGTCGATGTTTCAGCAGATGCTGCGGGACATGGGGATCGCCGAGGCCTTGAGTCGGGAAGAACTGGCCGAAAGGCGGCTGACCAATCTTCTTCACCTTGGCGAGCTTCTACATCAAGCGTCCAAGGCTCATGCGGAGATGGCTGCGCTGCTCAAATGGTTTCGTCAACAACGCCAGGATGCCACGACCGATGAAGAGGCCACAGTTGATGAATCGAAATTACGCCTAGAGAGCGATGACGATATGGTGCGGATTGTCACCGTTCACGCCAGCAAGTGACTGGAGTATCCGGTGGTGTTTGTCCCTTATCTGTGGCACTGTCGGCCTCGCAATACGAAAGGCCTACTGGCTTTTCATGACAAGAGTGGAATTGCCTATCTTGATGCCGGTTCTGCCAGCATCGGGAACCATCTCTATCTTGCCGAACAGGAACGACTGGCCGAGGATATTCGGCTTGCCTACGTTGCTTTGACACGGGCCGAGTCCGCGATTTATCTGGTCTGGGGCAAGGTTGGACGCAGCTCCGGGCAAACGGCGCTTGCTTTCCTGCTACATCCAAATCAGAGCGTCGAGCAACTTGAAAGTAATATACCAGGAGCCAACCTCAAATTGCTGCATCCTGACCTGGTAAAGTTAGCCGGGCCGACGGGCGGCGACATTCTTGTTACACCGATTCCCACGAGCGTAACCCCAACACTATATCCGGTTGGTTCACCCCTCACACTGACACCGCAAAAATTCCGTGGCCCAATTGCCACCGACTGGCGTGTCAGCAGCTTTACCTCGCTTACTAAGGCCATGAAAGCAAGCTCATCCGCCCGATCCGAGCGGGTGACGGACGACGTAATCGCACGG
>JBAXSA010000472.1:0-2411 GCA_037130945.1 Pseudomonadota bacterium
CTATTGATAAACGTGAGGTCAAGACCAAGGTGATGGTGGATAACGGTGAGACCCTCGTGTTGGGTGGTGTGTTTGAGCGAGAGGCTAGCGAGGCCAAGGCTCAAGTGCCCTTCTTGGGTGATATCCCGGTGATGGGTGCCTTGTTTCGCAATACCACCCATTCGACGACAGACCGCGAGCTGTTGATCTTCGTCACGCCAAAGATTCTGTCGGAGGGGCTGGCGGGTAAGGTTTCTACCACGCCTGCCCCACGGCGTTGACCGATGTCTCCCCCGAACAATGTCTTCCTGGTGGGTCCTATGGGGGCCGGGAAAACGACAATCGGGCGCCAGTTGGCCGAAACGCTAGGGTTTGAGTTCCGGGATAGCGATCAGGTGATTCAGCGGCGCACGGGTGTTGATATCCCAACCATTTTTGAATTTGAAGGCGAATCTGGTTTTCGTAAACGCGAAAAGGCGGTCATCGACGATGTGACCCAGGAAACCGGTGTTGTGCTGGCCACGGGTGGAGGTGCCATATTAGACCCGGACAATCGTCGTCTGTTGACGAGCCGGGGATTCGTGGTCTATCTGTTTTGTTCACCCGAACAGCAGTACGAGCGTACCTTGCGGGATCGCAACCGGCCCTTGCTACAAAACCAGGATCCCATGCAAACCTTAATCGAGATCTTCAATATACGCGATCCGCTCTATCGGCAAGTGGCCGATCTGGTGGTGTCCACCGAACGCCGGAATGCGGGTTCGGTGCTTCAGGAGATTAAGACAGAGCTATCGGGGGGCACTCGTCACCTTCGTGGATCTGACGGATAGGGGCGTTTGCATCAGCCCGGCTATCTCGTGCCTTGTGCCGCTAGGCAAAAGGGAAATTAAGTGGGTAGCCCCTTTGCTACATTGTGTGAATGCGTACCCGGTAGGCACCGCCGATCACGAGATACTCTGCCTCGCCCTTGAGTACACCCGGCAGCAGCCTGTGGTGGAAAAAAACCTTCGCGGTGGGTACCCGTACCTCAAGAATGCAATCCCCAAATTCATCGGCACGTTCACGGACTGCGGTGAAGGAGGTCAGGTTGTTGAATAGCACCACTTCGCATGGGCCTTCCCCAGCCAGCACCTCGTGCCCGGCGAGACGATTGACACCGCGATAAAGGATCAGATGAGAACCTGGCGATTCACGCCGGAACTCGTATTGGCAGTACGCATAGAGGAGATCGAGCTGGGCCTCCAGGGCGTTGGTGCCGTAGAGTCCGGCGGCGCGCATCCTGAGATATTCTTGATAAGCCGGGGTTTCGGCATCGCGCAGCGGTTCCTTGTGAAAGCGCGGTAGCAGACCGAAGCGCGATTCCACCCAGCCCTTGAGTACCGCGCCCTCGCGGCCATCCGCATCGAAGCTCCAGCCACGCAGCATGCGCATCCAATTGGCCTTGGCGCGGTTCGCGGCGGATTGCCGCCCCGGTCGCGGATCAAGGCCGGCGTCTTCCAAATGCCCAAAACAGAAATGTCTCGCGACATAGTCGCGCCATAGTATCGCGCACGAAGCCGTATCACCCATTTGGTCGAGACGGCGAAAGAGAACAGCGTGTAATTCCGCGACACCATCGAGAGTCAGTTCAGCCGGATACCGCTGGAAGGTCAGACTGCCCAGAATGAACGCCGGCAAGTTACAGCGATTGAATGGCAGATAGGACGAAGGCGGTAGGGAAATAAGGGAATTGTCGCGACTCCTACAATCGTCAAAAGTCTTGTCGTCAATCACCCTCACGTCATCACTCTAAAAAATCTTTTATTTTCATATTATTACAAGATATTTTCGGGCTTGGCACAGTATCTGCCAAGACTCCCCTGTCCACCGGATAGAGGGGAATTTCCTAACATCCGGAAGAATTTTAAACCCCGGAGATTGCATCATGGCAAAAAAACTACGTCAATGCGCCATCTATGGCAAAGGTGGCATCGGCAAGTCCACCACTACACAGAACTTGGTGGCGGCCCTCGCTGAAGCCGGCAAAAAGGTGATGATCGTCGGCTGCGACCCCAAGTCGGATTCCACTCGCCTGATTCTGCACGCCAAGGCCCAGAACACCATCATGCAAATGGCCGCCGAGTCCGGGTCGGTGGAGGATCTTGAACTTGAGGACGTATTGAAAGTCGGCTATAGCGGCATCAAGTGCGTCGAGTCCGGCGGTCCCGAGCCTGGCGTGGGCTGTGCCGGCCGGGGCGTCATCACCGCCATCAATTTTCTGGAAGAGGAAGGGGCCTACGACGATGATCTCGACTTCGTCTTCTATGTTGTGCTGGGCGACGTGGTCTGTGGCGGCTTCGCCATGCCCATCCGCGAGAACAAGGCCCAGGAAATCTATATTGTGGTGTCCGGCGAAATGATGGCCATGTACGCCGCCAACAACATCGCCAAGG